>NZ_JAYKTS010000010.1 GCF_037024155.1 Bacillus sp. 2205SS5-2 | reverse complement strand
CTTCAATCACAATCACTTGGTTTTCGTTTGTGATTTCATTACTTACTTTGTGAAGGAAATCATTTCGTTGATTGGTAATCTTTTCGTGAAGTTTAGCCACTTGTAGTCTAACTTTAGTTCTATTACTAGACCCTTTCTTTTTGCGTGACAAAGAACGTTGAAGAAAAGCTAGTCTTTTTTCAGCCTTTCTCAACCATTTAGGATTTTCGTATTTTGTACCGATAGACAATAGTGTAAAGTCTTTCAATCCAACATCAATGCCGACCATTGTATCAAGTTTAGGGTACAACTGTTCATTTTTCTCCACCAAAACAGAAGCAAAATACTTTCCTGTTGGAGTTTGAGAAATTGTAACAGACTTAATCAGCCCAGAAAATTGTCTATGTTGCTTGATTCTTACCATTGTTTTCAACTTTGGAAGTTTGATATAACTGTTTTCAATGCGAACAGTTCCTTTTTGGTTGTTGGTCGTATACCTGTGATGATTGTCTTTTTTGCTTTTGAACTTTGGAAATCCAGTGGACTTATCACGAAAGAAATTAGCGTATGCTTTGTTTAGATTCATTTGTGCATTAGCTAAAGCAAGGCTACCCACTTCCTTTAGAAACGGAAATTCAGCTTTATATTGTGCAGGAGTAGGATGTTTAATGGATTTGTCTATGCATTCTTGAGATTTTTTATAAGAATGGATTCTATCAGCAAGCATTTTGTTATACACCAAACGCACACACCCGAAGGTTTTTGCGAACAATATTCGTTGTTCCTTATTTGGATAGAGACGATACTTATATGCTTTCAACATTACCAACACCTACTTCCTACCTTGCTTTTCAATGGACTGTTTGACTGATTCTATGGAAGCACCGCCCGTTGTAATCAAACAGAAGCTTCTTGACCAAAACGTTTCTTTCCAAAGCTTTTTACGAACCAAGGGATAGTCACGTTTTATCAATCGAGAACTGGCACTCTTATAAGCATTTAGAAACTTAGATAATTCACTATTAGGATGTGCCTTGAACATGACCTGTATATGGTCTTTATCGTGATTCCAATCTTCAACCGAAATATTATACGACTGGCCTATTCTCACAAAAATATCTTTTGCATAGTTTGACATACTATCATCAAATATTTGTCTACGATATTTCACTACCAATACTAGATGATAGTGCAAAAGAAAGACTGAATGTTTATTACTATCTAATTTCATTATGTTATCAAACTTTCTGTATGTACAGACTGATTTTAACATAATTTGCTAATAGCTACAAATACTTTGGCTGACGCCAACCGAAAATTCATCTCCCACTTACTCATTGGGCTACGCCCTTCACATTCCTTGATTTGAGAGAATTCTTTTCGGAAACCTAGTTAAATTGGTGCTAAAAGCAACATATTTCGAGAAAATAGCTTCACGAAAAAAATTCCAACAAACATATAGCCCTCTTGTCGCGAGGAATCATCCTTCTAATTGGACTCTTTAGTATAGCAATATTTCCGGACATTTGTACTTTTTCTTCTAAGGCTTTTTTCGTTTACATTGTGGCTATTTCATCTGATTTTTGACTACATCTTCCACTTCACAGTTGATTTCCAGCAAAAATAGACGGATCTAGCTGCAGTGGCTAGGGACTCGGGGCAAATGAATAACTCTCCAGTGATGCTGGCATCACCTTCGAGCTCTTCATTTGCCTGCCGTCCCTGGGCAGCCCCTTCCGCTTTTCTTGATCTAGCTGCAGTGGCTAGGGACTCGGGGCATTTGTCAGCCCCTCCGCTTTTCGTAAATGATGCCCGAAACAAAGCTATATCAACGTTTATAGACTGATTCGAAAGGCACAAACTTTGCGAAAACAGTCTCTTCAAAAGAATAACTGAAACTCGTAAGAATCAGTTGTTCTCAGTCTCTTATCAAATTGTGTGAGTCGCTTATGTAAACTATCGACTCTTAACCGATTTATAGAACACCACACTAATGAACTAATCATTCTAATGCGTTTCAAATAAAGTCAGAAGGAAATCACATTTCGATTTATTCGATTGACCAATGAATACAAAAATCACTTAGTAGAAGTATTTTGATACTCAATGAATACTTTATCCCGTGCTAATCCTACTCCATATTTTTTCTTGATATATGTTTCAGCTTTTTGGTAGTTTGGAAAGCTGACATCCATTTTATTGCCGTTCTTAATCATTTTCCAATTATTTTTCTCGAAAAACAACAGAATGCTAAGGTCTTGTTGATTTATATAAAGAGATCCTTTTTTATTCTCTTTCACATTCAATTTATTTTGCTCAGCATCAAGATAAATCGATTCCAGAGAGAATACATTTTGAACAAAAGTACCAAAAGCTTTTTCTGTGATTGAGCCTCCTGAAGCTTTTTTGTGCCCCCCACCATTAAATTTTCCTGCTATTTCAGACACATCAATCGTATCGTGAATGGTACGAAAGCTCATTCTCTTACTCCCCAGCGAAAGTAGGATAATGTAGTCCAGGTGAGGACAGCTTTTTCCGAGCGTGTTACCCAGTTCTGAAATATATGACTCTGCATGAACAATTCCTACACAATGATTTTCATACATAATTTGATATATTTGTCTTTTTTTTCTGTTGATGTATCTTTCAATTTTTTCCTTTTCAATCTGTAACAGCTTTTTTTCTACCTCATCAAACTGGAACTGCGAAAGCGTTTGTATTTTTGTTAGCATCCTTTCTTCAAAATCAGGGAAGGACAAAAGTGAAAATAAATCATTTAGTTGCTTCGCTCTAACATTTTCGTGTTGTTCCCATTCCCAAGTGTCATATTCACGTATTAACTCGACAACTTCATCCAGAATTGGAGAAGCTGTCAGATGATCATTATTCAATAAATATGTATAAAACAAGGAAGTCGCGCAAGCTAACCTCCCTGGTGACTCTTCAACACTTACAGATGCCCAATGATGTCGATTTAAATGCAGCGCAGATTGGTGATGGTCAATTAAATTAGCTTTACCACCACGTTGAATTCTTTCTGATATTCTTTTTTCTTCTAATTCATTAACAGACAAATCCGTTATCAGTAACCAATCATGATTTTCTTGATCTTCTAATAGGTCTCTTAGGTGATAATGCATAGATCCAAGTGAAGAATAATTCACTTCAACATCATTTTTAAAAGCTAGCTTTGCTAAAAGTCCGCACCCTAAGCCATCTAGATCATTGTGTGTAATTAACCGTATCATAATAGTCTTCCTACCCTCATCTTATTTTTATTTAGTTTGACTCAAATCACAGATTGCATTCTCTTTGATTTGGAAAGTAGTTACCCTTGAGATTTTTTCTTTTTTCTTTCTTTCTTTATCTGTTTAAAGCTTTTATCAATCAGTTCAGTTAAGACATCAACCTGATAAACTCTACCAATTTTCGTCTCTTCTTGATAATAAGAAACGATTTGCTTGAGTTTACTAAAGGTTTCCTCGTCAATTCTTACGTTGAGTTGTACTTTTTTCTCTGTCCCGTTCATATGAATTCCCCCCAAGTATCTAGCAATGAGCTAGATTTTATCTATACTACTTCGAGTTACACCCCTAATTCCCTGCAATTAATTATGGACCCTAGAAATGGCTCTATGACATAATGCCTATATTCTGAAAAATAACACTACAGCCATTGTGAATAGAGGTTTTCGTGATTATAATATAGAGTAAGAGCTACTTAGCCTTGCCCCGAGAGGAGTCGTGAAATGGAACAGTTACATATATCTTTTGACTTAGTAGATGAAATACTAGGAGAAGATATTTTCTCCCAACAAGGAATTCTCCTTTTAAAAAAAGGGATCATTCTATCTGAATCACATATTTTATTGCTTCAAAATCATAAATTTGGCCAAACCATTTCAATGGAAAAGAAATCAACCCAAAAAACGCTACCACTAAAATCAAAAAATGAAAATGAATATGATGACTTTACCGAATATTTAGCATCTGAATTTCAAAAAATTCAAGATGGATTCAGCTTAGCCAACATTCCGGTTATCTTAAAAAAATTTTCAGCTCTAGAAGAAAAGACTCATAATGATATAGCCATCACCACACTTTTCCAAAAACAATCAACTGCAAAAAACCATCTAATTCAACACAGTATTCACGTCGGATTATTAGCTTCACAAATCGGTAAAGTACTATCCTACTCTCGACTTCAATGTCAATTACTAGCACAAATGGGCTTACTTCACGATATTGGCATGTTAAAAATCTCCCAAAAAATATCAAAAAAAACCGATTCTCTTACTACAAATGAGTGGGAAGAAATTAAAAGTCATCCAACAATTGGCTATGATTTACTAAAAAATGTACCCTATATCTCCCCACTAATCTCTCAAGCCGCATTATTGCACCATGAAAGAGTCGATGGTAGCGGATACCCAATGAAAGTAAACGAAAGAAAAATACACTTGTTAATACAAATTATTTCCGTTGCTGACACATTTAATGCTATCTGTTCACATCGCACGTATTCCAGTAATCAGTCTTACTTCACCGCCGTTACTGAGCTTATGAATGAAGTCCATAATAATAAACTGAATCCTGCAATCGTCATACCTTTTGTTCGTTACATTATGAGACAACATTTACGGCAACAAGTCGAACTAGATACTGGAGAAATTGCTGAAATTATTTTTATTCATGAAAATGAACCACATCAACCTTTAATTAAGCTAAATGAGGAGTTTATTGATTTACGTAAGCATCCAACGATGAAAATCGTAAAACCTGGAATAATGTAATCCATTTACATTATTCCAGCGGTAATGGAAGTCAACATAGATAAGACTGTCTGATAAATTTTTCAAGACAGACTCCTATATTGACTTTCCTTTATACCTGCCCAGCATAAGCAATCCGTAATATATGAGTAAAGCAGTGATAGGTAAAAAGATAGGGATCAGATGATACTCTCTTGGCAGCAAAATAAACAGAACTATAGAAGTGAACAACTTAGGCAACACTACAACAAACCATAATCGCACACGCTGGTTTCGAAAACTCATATCTATTTCTTTCATAAAAACCTCCTATAAATCAATAGTTTTTCTATAAAATAAACGGCTCTTCGCTATTTAGTGTTGACAAGACAATTTTCTAGGGTTCAATTGATGCTACCATTTTAGCTTAATGTCAGGATTCAACATATTGATTAAAACAAGCGAAAAGCCAAACCGGACAAGAGAATGAGTTCAATCGCTCGCTCAGCATTCACCACCTGTTACAAGAATAATTTATTGAGTTCTGAAACCTACATAGTTGTTTGAACTAAATACTAAATAGCGAAGAAGCAAATAAACGAATGTTCTAATTTCCAACTGGATTTTTACGTCTTCAATCGTCTTCAAACATAATTTTCCAGAAAAATGCTTACTTCCAATATATCAGATTATTCCGATTAATTAACCTTTGTCTCTTAACCTAACAAAAAAACTCACAATAGTTAGTGAGTTTAAGATGAGTGTTGCATAATTTTCAAAGGACGAATATATAAAATAAACAAACCTACTGCCAGTGTGAGAATTCCAATTAGTCCTAAAAAATTATTTCGATAGATGATTTCCGCCGAATAAGCACTTTGCCACGCAATTAACATTCCAGAAATAGCCACCCCTAAAGCACCTCCGAAGAATTGAACCAGTTGATACATACCCATTCCTGTTCCGATTTCATCTTTAGGAAGAATACGAGTGGCTTCATTGGCAATACTTGAAGTTAACGCCGAGAATCCTGTGCTCATAAACATATAAGCAATCATAATCCAATATGGGGATACTGATGAAAAGAAGGCAAATAAACTGGTGGATAGAATCAATAAAAGCTGACCAACGACCATTAAGGGCTTATTACCAAAATGGTCTATTAATCTACCAATGAATTGAGCAGCAATCGCCGAAAGCATCGCACCGGGAAAAATAATTAACCCAATCGTGGCAGCTCCTTTTTCATGAATAACCGAGAGCATAATTGGCATCATAAATAATGTAGAAAAATGGGTAACAAATGCGACAAACCCGATTAATAGTAGTTTAATATAGGGTCTCTTTTTCAAGATACTCGGTTGAATAAACGGGATTTGAATTTTATGGATGTGTACCCATAACACAAATACGCTCACCATACTGATTAGAAAGAAGTAAATCGATAAAGTAGATAAAAACAGTAATAAACAAGTAACCGAGATCGCTGTTAAAAGCGCACCGATGAAATCGAATTTTATTTTCTTGGTTTCTTCCTTAGGTAGCAAACGATAAAATAATGGTAGCAGGAAAACGACTACCCCGGTGACAATAAATAACTCATTCCAACCGAACGCCTGTGTAATCGCCCCTCCAATGACCGGTCCCAATCCAAATCCAAGTGAAGCAGCAGAAGAAATAAATGACATAGCTTTCCCCCGTCGAGAGACGGGTATATACCTTCCAGCCAAAACCATTGCTAAACCTGGAACAGCTCCAGCTCCTGCAGCTTGTAACAAACGAGAAAAAAGCAAAACTTCAAACGTACTTGATTGCCAGCCGATAATGGAGGCGAAACTCAAAAGTAATAACCCCGTTAAAAGAAGCCTTGAAATCGGAATATAATCTGATAAACGACTATATGTTAACGTTGAGATGGCAAACACGATTGAATATCCTGAGACAATCCAAGAAGCCGTTGATGAATCCAGCGACAATTCCTGTAGCACGGTTGGCAAAGCTACATTGAACATCGTGGTATTCATCACGACCAACCAAACGGCCACACTCCATATTAAAACAATCTTATTTTCGTGATCTAGAATATTTTGCTGTTTTATTGGTTGCCCCATAGTCTCACATCCGCTCGTCTAAATTTCGTATCACTAAATAAATAATATCTCTTCGTACTATACAGGGGAGATTCACAGCCGTCAAAATATTCGCTTAGTAAAAAATGGGTAATCCTTACAGTTATAGAACATGAGCATAAAAAAGGACTGACTTATCACCTCACTACACTGTTTACGTATGATCTCGAATTGTTTGTGTCTGTTAAGCTAGACACTAAAACATTAAATACTTCAGGCTGTTCACTATAGAAAAAAGCTAGTTGAGAATAAAATCAACTAGCTTTCCAAACTTTTTTTTATTTTCTTTCACACCCTGCAGGCTTTTCTTCTATAGAATAATTTCAGACTTGCAAGGGTTTCCATCACTGGTGAATTTTATAAAATCTGATATTCTTATATGTTTAAGTTCTACAGCTTTTTAGTTAGACTATCTTGAAAAATCGATGACAGTATTGATACATTTCAAGACTTGACTTGATTAGGTTTACTCTGAAGTGAACCACTATCTCAATTAAATAATCCTTTGAAAAAATCAACAATACTTTGGAAGAAGTTTTTGACCTTTTGCCAAAAACCCTCATTGCCAACGATTTCATCCAGTTTTGTAGAAATCGTGTCTTGTAAATCATTCAATTGCTGTTTGACTGTATCAAAATTAATATTGAGTGACCGAATTTTATCAAATAAGTCTATTAACAATTGACGGTCTTGCTCACTTAAATTAATGTTCAAAGACTTTAATTTTTCTTCAACGATTTTTTCAACTTCTTGGCGAGAAACAGGATTTTGTTCGGAAATTTCTTTTTTTATTTCTGTCAGCAATTCGCTCACTTTTTCAGGATCAATACCTGCGTTCTCAGCAATTTCCGTCGCAATGTTCAGCTCTTCATTTGCAACTTCCATTCGCTCTTTATTTAACGCTTCCCCACTTACATCATACGCTTTATATATTCCTGTTAAAGCGGAGTGTCCACTCACTGCAATAGGTGAAGCTACTTCAACGATTGCCCCTTCTACTCCTGCTGTAATTAGAGCATTTGCGTACATACTTTCCGTTACTTGTGTAATATTCTTTGGGGTAACTAGTTTGACAATTAGTCCCTCATCCTTCTCTTGACGAGTAATTTTTGCTGAAGAAAACATACGAGCATTTCGATTTTCTCCTTCGATATATTTTACTAAATCGTCACCTGTCACGGTAACTTCTTCAACTAAATTACGATCTGTTACCTCTAATAGATTCTCAACATCTACTTTTTGTGCTTCTGAAAGTGAACCCCCGTACACCACAATCGGCAAACCAAATTTCTCATTAATGCTAGTTTTATTGTCTGCTGCTTGAGTGATTGATTGTACAGAAAACGAAATCACTAACAGAGCAATAATAATTTTCATTATGCGGTTACTCATCATCTAATCTCCTTTTTCTATCCTTCTAGATCTATATCATAACGAAATTCTCTCTTTTCTACTTCCTGCTGGAGCTGTATTTTATACCTGGACAATTACATTTGCCAATAGTCAGAAAATAAAAATATTTTCCGGGAAAGCGCAAAATATTACAAGCAAACTTATAATACTACATATCCAATATTTTCACTTCTAGAAAACGACACACCAGACCAGATTTCTACAATTTCCGCCATTAATCTACACTACATAAACCTCTCAAGAAGCAGGCTCGTAAGATACCCTTCAATTAATGCCGAAACAAGGATAAGAGGAAATACAACAAAAAGAAATGAATTAATACTCATAAGGACCGAGTCTTTAAATGAAACGGCCTTTTTATGCTTGAATACTATCCTCCATATATTCACACCAACAAACGCTCCAATCGAGGCTGCATAAACAAAACCTGTTAATTCTGTGATTCCATGAGGCGCAAGTCCAAATACGATAACGGGAAATAAAGAGACTCCACTAGCTTTTACAAAATGAAGCACAACGCCAATAATCACTCCATTGACCAACAACAGAAAATGAGGGAGGATGATGATTGGAATTAACCCTAGTACCATTATCATGGCACTAACACGCATATTATTCAAAAAAATCGTCCACGTAATCGCTGAATCAGAGTTTTGATTCGATATTTTCTGAAATTTTTCTTGAATTTGAGAAAAAAATTCATTGATGTCTATTGGAAGAAATTGAATGAACCAAAAGGAAGCCAAAGCTGAACCTAATAATAACAAATAACTTGTGATAAAATGACCAGCGTAATGATCCTTAAAATTCCTCCACTCTCTTTGATACCTTTTCTTCATTGTCTAGTTCCTTTCTTTTCTCAGCCTAAAAAACGATTATCATAAAAAAATGAGAACAACTTATGACAAAGTCTTCATATATAATTATTAATTATTAATTGCCAACGATCTTTATAAAAGGCTCTTTTTGTATACTTTAGAGCTACTTCAACTAATTTTCGATTGAACCCTCCATTTCACTGCTGATTTCGATCAAAAAACAGAGGGAAAGATAACCAGAAACTAATCTATATCACCATTTATAGACTGGTTTGAAAAGCTACAATCTTTGCGAAATCAACTTTGGAAAATATACCTGGATAAGCCTCCCCTTTTTAATAGTTCACCAAGATCAAGAAATCTCCTGCAAAAGAAAACAAAAGGCTTAGAGCTAGTCAAAGCAACCATTCTAAATCTTATCAAACTACCAGATAAAAACAGGTGAATTTCCTATCTGTTCCTCCGCCAAATTTATCTCCGCTTGACTAACATTTTTAACTTTCCCTTTGGTCTTAGAGTAATCGAAGGGTCCATATCTACTTCCTCAACAAGATTAACATCAAATTTTCTCAATATGGTCCCTAAAACAAGAAGAGCTTCAAACAAAGCATAGGGGTTTTCCAAACATTTCCTTGAACCATTCCCAAATGGGAAATAAGCCTGTGGATGAATTCTATTTATTGGATCACCTAAAAACCTTTCAGGACAAAACATTTCGGCTTTTTCAAAGCTGCTCGAGAGTTTATGAATTATATACGGGGAGATTATGATCCCTTCCCCTTTCCTAACAGAAAAAGGACCGATTTCAACGTTTTGAAAGGCTCGTCTGCCAAACAAATAAACCGGTGGATAAAGCCTCAATGACTCAAGAATCACAGCTTTCAGATAGGATAGTTGGTCAATGTGTTCAATTGATAATTGTTCCACTTTAATTTTTTCTAGTTCTTCAAAGACCTTTTCTTTCGCAATTGTGTGTTTGCTTAAGTTATACAGTACCCATGAAAGAGTACTAGCTGTGGCTTCATGCTCATCAAAAAAAATTTTCAACAATTCATCTCGAAGTAGTTTATTGGTCAAATAGTTGCCGGAATGATTGTCACACGCATTTACAATAATTGATAGCAAATCTACATATTTTTGTTTTGGATGTTCACGACGATAATTCATGATGGTATATACTACTTTTTCAAGTTTAGAACACACTACTTGAAAATTTCGATTTCCTTTCAAAGGGGCTGAATATGGTACATGATAAAGTGCACGTATCCGTTTAGTAGCTAACCCCAGGACCGTGTCCATTTCATTACCTGAAATTTCCTTATTTTCAAAAGTAGATAAACTGAAAAGAGTTTTGGAAATCACTCCTAATGAGATATTCATTAGGTCCTCATTAATAATTCTTAACGGATTTTGATCCCACTCCTCGAGATACTTCTCAGTTACTTCGACTGTATTTTCACCAAAAAGGGAAATATGTTTTTTCGTAACAGAAGGATGCATCATTCTTCTCTGCTTTAAGTGAAAACCCCCTTCTCTCGTTAATAGTCCTTCCCCAGTAAATGGATCAAGCTCATTGAAACTCTCATTTTTGTGAAAGGACATCGCTTTCGTAACTAATACTTCTTCTATATAATCGGGCTTCATCAATATATAAATAGGATATTGCAAAAAACGTACCTTCGCAACATCTTGATAGTTTATGCGAATGTTATCCAAAAACCCTAAAGGATTATCTTGAAACTCTTTCAAATTTCCAGAAATCATGCTACTACCCCTTGGACCACTTACTTTCATACCCATTCATTCTCACCTCATACAGTTTATTTTGAACTATTGTATTACGTGAAAAAGACCTTTATTAACGATATGTGGAAATTTAATAGATCGATTGTATTCTCATCCAGCGGCTCCAACCATCTACTTGTGATGTTGATCCCCATTTGTTCTTACAATCTTTTCATTATTCACGTATTCAGTATTTATATCTCTTTTTCTATTTATCATCCTACTAGGATGATGAAGTTCATTCCTGTTAAAGATGGTTCTTTTTCATGTACGACAAGTATCTATTATTGATTGATGCGAAATACATGTTCGTTTGCTTGTCCAAAAATCAAAACCGATAGGCCAAGGGTTAAAGATATGACTAACGAATAGTAGAGAACGAAGCTATATTATTTATGCTAAAAATGAAACTAAACAATTATAACAAGTCAGGTTGGGTAACATCACTTTTTATAATCAAGCAAAGGGATAGAGAAGGAAACTTCATATTCTATAAATAATGCTTGTATACATTCTATATAACGAACAATACTTTGTAAATAAGCTATATGTAACATAATATCTCATTCCCAAACTCACTACTCCTAATTTCTATCTGAACAATATACAAAATCAGAATTAGATTGAATTTTTCTGAACTTCTTCTAGGCTTTATTATAAACATAATAAAAACCTTGCTTTCTCAAATAGATCATGTTATATTTAACTTGCGATGAGCTCATTTGTGTAAGTCGAATAAGGCACGTTGATTTATCAACAAGTGTGAATGTGGTCACATTGTCTATCGCCTCAAATACGTATTGAAAGACGTCTGACGGATATTCAGGCGTCTTTTTTATTTCTTATTTTTCACCTTAATGAAATAAACTAGAATTTCGTTCAAGTGCATATTCCTGATTTATGATCTAGTTTGATTAGAATTTCCCTCCACATAGTGATTATGCGTTCGGAATTATCTTCTCTGACCCGTTTGATGAAATCGATACTGAATAATCTGATTTCACAAAAATATTTCCCGTCTGGACAGTTCCTCCTGAGGTGAATATTATTTAAATTCCCCCAATAAATACAGGCATTTCAATTCCTATTTTCAATTTCATTATCAAGGATAAGGGACAGGGAAATGATTAGAGGAAGATTCCCTATAGAAAATCTCTCCTCACTATTCATACATATTTTAGTCATTTTTGGTTATTAGTTTTTTTTTAATATAGTCCACCATTGGAGAAAATTCACTCAAGAGTGGTTTTATTTCTTGTAATGATTGAAAAATATTAAATATTTGATCCATCAATTGATCTGAATTAGACTCTTCATCACTCTCAATTACTTCCTCTTCTTCTACTGCTTGATGTTCGGTTCGATTTGGACGATTTGAACCGAACATCATTTTTGAAAAATGATCTTCTTGCTGTTCGTCCGATCCGCTATCCATTATTTTTTCAGACATTATTACACCACCTTTAAAACCAGTTATGATATAAGTAAACTATGCTTGTTGCGTTGAATTTGGTTAGACAAACACACAGATTGAGGAAACTCTTTCTTCAGGCAATTTAATAATAAATGGATGCATAATTAAAAAAGCTCACCATGATGTAACGGGTTATTGAGTACAAAATGTAATAAAGTAATACAAATGGGAGTTCAATTCGCATATGAATTGGACTCCCTTTATTTGTTGATATATCACTATTTTTTAAAAATAACCTCCATAATACCATCAGAATTAACACCATAATTAGCAAGTGACTTCTATCCAACAGTTAGTATTCCAATTATGTGTTAAACTAGGTGCAAATTGGGCGTACTGAATGTTGAACGATTTTAATTACGAGGTCTAAATAATATGAAGTTTATTAAGCCTAAAAATAACAATGCTGATGGAGTAGATTGGCTTATCTCTGAGCGAGTAAGAGCGATTGTAAAAACCAATGCGGAATTTACGGAGTACAGCGAAAATGAAGTTGTGGATGTATTTCTGCTCAATCTTTTGGATGACAAAGATTTTATAAAATGGATTGAAAGTAAGCGAAATAACCGAAGAATTATTAAACAATTAGAAATCGAACATTTAATGGAGAGCAATAACGTTTGCTAAGTAAAAGAGATTGGCTACCAAAGAAGATAATCATGTTGAGGAGCAAACCCCCATTTCGACGGCTGAAATAGGAGAAAGAACAAAAGATTACGAATTGTTAATGCCAAAGCAGTTCGGAACAAAATACAAAGGTTTATTGTTCAATTCAACTGCATTTATTTGGAACGGAAATATCTATAAAATTCAATACAATCATTGTTCCGATCCGTATTGTAAATGGTACGGTCTTCCCCAAGAGAAATTTGCAACAAAAGGTGCTACATTAGATTGTCACAGACAACCCTATCAATTTGATGTATCGCACAGGAAATTGAGTGATTGCTTCAAATCAATTCTGTCCTAGATGTCGAACCTGATTATCAATTTCATAAAGAGGATTGTATTGCGGAAGAGTTTACCCCTTTTAGTGAACCAAGGGAGTTCTATAAGCGTGGGAAAAGCACTGGTAAATCCCAAAGATGGCAATGTAAGACGTGTAAAAAGTTTACCAATGTACTACCTAACCGAAAGCAATCTATCACATAAAATCAAAAACGAAGTGATATTCTTCTTTGGTTTACAAAGTTATTGGTAAGTAGGGTTCCGATTACAAGAACTTGTGAACTTTTGGAAATTGGGAGAGGAACTTATTACGATAAATTAGAATTTGTTTACCGAAGATGTTTAGAGTTTTTGGAACGGCACGAAGCCAAGCCCATTCAAAATATGGATTTCAATGAAATGTGGTTAAACACCGATAAAATGACCTATTTTTTGAACAATGTTCGGAAGAAAGGGATGGGCGGCAGCCAGTATGACGATTTAGAAGAAAGTCAGTTCCCTACCAACGTTGTCATAACTGCTGATGTACTTTCACGCTATGTGTTCCGCAGTGATGTGGCATATGATTGGGATATTTCATTGGGGGACATTGCCCAAGACACTGTTCTTTTAAAAGAAGACCATCTAAATGAATTTGCCAAGAAACACGCTCGGTTTCCGAAGTATTCTCATTATCCGATGCCACGTTCGAAAAACGATACATAAACGGAAATATAGTATTGAGATGAATTAGATAAAATTGAACGCAGAGCGAAGTATATAGATGGATTTCATATTAATTCTACCAATACAACCATTGCCCATTACTGGCTCATCAAACAGCTTGTAAGGGCTTCGGAATGGCGTTTTATGACCGACAAAGATAATTCCTTAATGACTTCCATTTATCGGGTATTCTCCAAAGAAATTCGTCTATCAGATGCCCACCATTTCCTTTGTCAAACGGATAAAACCAAATCTCGGAAACAGGCTCGTGAGGAATTTGTTCAGGCATGAGTGGATTTAACCAACTGGGGAATTAACTCTGTTTACGATACTAAGTCTTTAAGGAAGCTTGCGTTGTTGAAAATGGAGGAACTGTTTCATACCAACAATTTCATAAGGAGGTTGGAACGGGCATACAGTCATTATGAATATGCGGGTAATCCGATTGAGCATCCACTTGCAACGATTGATAGAGGATTTCGATGAGTGGAGTGCTCAACCAATCTTTCATCACTCGAACCGAAAGATATTGCAAATCTTATCTTGAACGTGAACGACAATGCCACGAATATTTTCATCCAGCAAATTCGCAGGAGGCTATCTATCTTAGAAAGACCTTTAACGACAGCTCGTGGTGATGGCAAAAGTTATATCTATTCCAATTTCAATCCGAAATACGCTCAAATGGCACTCACAATATTGCGGACTTATTACAATTTTTGTTTAGCTTACAAATAAAAGGGAATGGTAGGTACACCTGCTCAACGATTAGGCATTTCAAAAAAGCAGTTTGATATAAAAGAAAGAATCTATATGCAATAAGTCGAGTAATCTGCTAGACTTATTAATTTATTTAACAAGGTGTTTAGAATACTATGTTAAAATATGTTAAAAGGGGTTGCATATGAAAAGATTAAATAGAAAGAGATATTTATGTTTTATCTTATTAATTCTAACAGTAGCTCTAACGGCTTGTACTTCAAGCCCTGATTTCGAGGCTTATGAAGGAAATTCTTTAAGAATTGCAGTGATCGGAGAATCGCCAAAAGTAAAAGTGGAACAGGTGAGATTTACGGAGATTTCATTCGACGAAATGAAAAGTGAAGAACTGAAGTCTTATGATGCAGTCTTTATTAGGGAGGATAATCTTTCAGAGGCTTCTGAAAGCCAATATGCAGATGTTTACTTAAATTCAACAATTCCATTTTTCTTTATCGGAACTGATAATTATGTTCCTTTTACTGAGAAAGATTTAGTGTACGACAAGACTTCGAATTGGACTGCTGGTATTAGTTATGCTGTTGGCCTTCTCGCATCACAAGAAGATGGCACATTAAAGAAATGGGAATATGGTTTGTACAATGATGAAAAGACTGATGAACACATTAAAGAAATGTATTCAAGAATTTTCAAGACAATTGATGAACTAAATCAATAATGAAAAAGGAGCATAACGAATATGCTCTTTTTACTGCTATTTTTGTTGCTAATTAAGTTACTAATTTGCAATTAATGGGCTATCTTTTTTTGCTGTTATTTATCATTTTGTACTTCTGAACCGAACCCGTTAACCATGATGAGCTTCTTTTACAACACTCTTTTCGAAAATATTGGGGCTATTTCATCTGATTATTGATGAATTCTCTATTTCAAGGTTGATTTCCCTCAAAAACAGACGAAATGATGCCCGAAACAAAGCTATATTATTGATGATAAATTGAAACGAAAACCAAAAATTTACGAAGATTTCTTTATAATATTTTTTGAAAGCAATCCACCACTTGTCCATTTTCTGAGAGCTTCCTTTCAAAAAATACATATCCCAACTTCCCCCAAAAAAATTTAGCTTGCTTGTTTTCAGGCAACACCGCTAAGCGAACGTGCTTACAGTCCTCTTCTTTTAGTAACGATTCTAGTCTAAAATATGCTTTAGAACCAATACCATAGCTTTGATAATCACCATGAATCATGAATAAACCAATCCACGGAAACCCATCTTTTTCATTATGGTGTAAATAATTCGCAACTCCAATATAGCTCTCGTCTAATTTAATCAATAGGGATTTTGTTTTACTATTGATGAATTCTCTTTCAATGGTTTCTTTCGTTCGAATCGGACTTCCGTTTTCCATGATGTTATAATCTTGATTTGATGCAACCATTTCTTCTGCAATATAGAGATTTTCTTTGGTTATTCTTTCAAATGAAATACTCATTTAATGACTCCTTTAACCCAATTCAGTGAGCTGCTGATGGCGATACAACTTAGCGTAAGAACCATCTTTTTCTAATAATTCTTTATGAGTTCCTTTTTCGACAATCTCCCCCTCTCTCAGTAGCAAGATACAGTCTGCACCTAAGATTGTGTTCAACCTATGCGCGATCACAAATGTAGTAGAATTTTTCATTAAGCGTTGTAACGCTTCATTTATTTTGATCTCTGTAATCGTATCGATACTACTTGTAGCTTCGTCAAGTAAAAGTAAGGTAGGTTCAATTAACAATGCTCTTGCTATAGCGATCAATTGTCGTTGGCCAAAGCTAATTGAGGTTTGAGCGGAAATAGATGTGTCATATCCTTCTGGTAATCTAGAAATAAATTCATGAGCATTTGCTTTCTTCGCGGCGATAATTACATCTTCATCTGACGCATTTAATTTTCCATATCGAATATTTTCCAATATACTCGTTTCAAACAAATATGAGTCTTGAAGGACCATTGCCATGTTTTCTCGAAGGTTACTTCTTTTTATTTTTTCGAGGAGAATGCCATCAATGCTTATTTGTCCGCCATCCGGCTCATAGAACCTAGATAAAAGGTTTAAGACAGTCGTTTTCCCAGATCCTGTAGGTCCGACTAATGCAATGGTTTGTCCTTTTTTGGCATGGAAAGATAAATTTGTTAAGGTATTATTATTTTCTTTGTATGAGAACGAAACATGATCAAACTCAACCTCACCGTTTATTCGGTCTAGTGAAATCGCCTCTGCTTCATCCTTATTTTCAAAGGGTTCGTTCATTATCGTAAAGACTCGTTCTGCTCCCGCGATTGCAGATAAAAGCATATTCAACTGGTTAGATAAGTCATTTAAGGGGCGAGTAAATTGTCTGGCATAAGCTGTAAACGTCACAATTACTCCAATTGAAATATAGCCCTTAATAGCAAAGATTCCACCCAAACCGACAATGACCGCAAAACTTACATTGTTTAACATATTTAATAATTTTGGAATAAAACCTGTATACGTTTGCGCCCAATAACCGGAAGTCTTAATGTTATTATTTTTCTCATCAAATTGGCGCATTATTTCGGCTTCTTTTCCGTACATTTTGATTAAATGTTGACCCGACAAGGACTCTTCTATAAACCCATTCATATCTCCAAGTTGTTTTTGCTGTTCTTTAAAATAGAAGCTTGTTCTTTTCGTTATCCATTTAAGTCCAAAATAGAGGATAGGTACAATCATCAAGGTAAATGAGGTAAGCAATGGACTTAACCAAATCATCATTGCAATCGTTCCTATCAAGGTAATCACACTTGTAGAAATTTGAATGACGGCAGAATTTAACGTTCGGCTGACATTCTCAATATCATTCGTCATTCTACTCATTAGCTCACCTTGTTGATGCTTTTGAAAGAAAGAAAGGGAGAGATTTTGAAAATGATAAAACAAATCATTTCGCATATGAAATACACTTTTTTGTGAGATGTTAATCATCCAATAATTTTGCAGAACTAGAGTCAGACCTTGACTGAGGTAAATTAGGATTAGACCACCGAGTAATGCAACTGATTTATCCGTATTTTTTGAAACAATTAATTCGTCAACCGCTACTCCCAATAAGTAAGGGGCAACGAGCGAGAAAATAGCCGATAATATGACCAATCCTAATGTAAACACAAACCATTTTCTATAGAATCTCATATACTCCCATATTTTAAGAAGAGTTTTTTTCCAATTTTTTATACTTCTTTTTGATCGAGTAGCTTGTTTATTAGACATATCGGCTCCTTTCTTTCTCACGTTGCGAATCATTGATTGAAATATATAACTTATTCGACTCGAGAAGTTGTTGATGTTTGCCCTTTCCAACAATTTCTCCATTTTGTAGGAGCAAAATCTGATCAGAGTTTTGGATTGTACTCACCTTTTGCGCTACCATAATAAGAGTACATGCATATGATTTCAACGCTAATAACAGATTATTTTCAGTTTCAGCGTCTAGAGCACTTGTGCTATCGTCTAATATGAGAAGACTCGGCCTTCTAATCAATGCTCTTGCTATCGATAGTCGTTGCTTTTGCCCGCCAGATAAATTCACTCCCCTTTGTCCAACTACACTGTCATAGCCCCTAGGTAGTGAGAGAATAAAATCATGAATTTGAGCATCTTCAGCAGCTTGTTTCATTTCTGCGAAAGTAGCATTTGATTTTCCCCATAATAGATTTTCACGTATGGTACCCGAAAACAGATGGGCTTCTTGTGGAACCACCGCAATAATTCCTCGCAAATCTTTATCAGTATACGCAGCAATTGGTTTTGAATTAACATAAATATCGCCCTCATTATGAGCATATAATCGCGGAATGAGTTGTAATAAGGTAGTCTTACCAGCCCCCGTCGCTCCCATGATCCCAATGAACTCACCCTCCGCAATCTCAAATGAAAGATTTTGTAAAACATTCACATTGGTTATCTCATCTCGATAGGAAACATTCTTAAATGAAAGCGACTCAATACTTTCGATCGTTTCACTTTTTCGAACGGACTTAACGGGATTTACTTGCAAAATCTCATTGATTCGATTTCCGGATGCTTTCGCTCTTGAATAATTCATGATTAAAAAAGAAAAGACAGAAAAGGAAAAGAGGATTCTCATGCCGTAGTTAATTACGGCAACCATTTCACCTGTTTCACCGTTTCCTTGTTCAATCTCAAAAGAGCCGAATCCTATTAATCCAACTAAAATTAAATTCATTCCTACCATAACCATGGGCATGGAAAGTTCCATTACCTTTAATGCTTTCGTATTGTTCATTAACAGGGATCTATTTACGGTTTCAAATCTATCTTTTTCATACTTTCCTCTGTTGTAGGACTTTATTAATTTAATTGCCATGAGATTCTCTCGAATAGTGGTATTCACACCGTCTATACTTTCTTGAACATGTTGAAAAAGATGCACACCTCTTTTTAGTACCCAAAGAAAAATCCCCAGTAAAATTGGGACAGAAATAAGTAATAACACAGCCAGTCGCGGATAAACAAAAAAGGCCATCAACAAACTTCCAATGATAAACAGTGGAGCGCGTAGCATAATTCTTAAACCCATAAACAAGAGTATTTGAATAGAATTTACGTCATTTGTAATTCTCGTAATCAAAGTAGATGGGGGAAAATGTTTAAATGTGTTTAAAGAAAACTCTTGTGTTTTAGCAAATAAGTCTTTACGTAAATCAAATCCGACTCCTTGACTTACTTGGGCTGCATAGAAGGTGTTCACGATTCCGGAAACAAATGCTAGAAGAGATAAGACTAATAAAATACCCCCCCAAAAGCTAACCGCTTTCATATCCCCTTTTAATATGCCTTGATCAATAATGAGGCCCATCAGAAATGGTTGAGTTAGTTCTACAACTAATTCAAACATCATTAAACTAAGTGCGATACTAACTGATTTTTTATATGAAGTTAAATAACTTAAAATTCTCCTCATCAATTTCTCCTTTTTCTATTCTGTTGACAGGTTATCACAATAATTATGTATTATGTTAGATGATTAGCTTGAAGAATGGAAGAAAATAGCTTCTCCAAATGATAAGGGTAGATAAAATGACCCGTTCTTTCAAGAGGGTGAAAATGCGAAAAGATAATTTGCTGATTAATAGCACATCAACTCTAAATGGTACTATTTGATCTTCTTGGCCATGCCAAAGATGCAGATTGATAGGCAAATCTGTCTCATCGAATCTTTCTTCGGCTAGGTAATGATAGTAGTCTTTGTATACATTATCTACGTTCATTCGAAACACATTTGAAATAATACTTGTTTGAATTTCCGCATAACTCCATTTTCTATAGAAGTGTTTCTGTAAGGAGTTCCATTCAACCATTCCTCCATACATTTTAACCATCCACTGAGAGAGTCGTTTCTTTTTTAATAGCGGCTTTGTTCCTTTTAGAAAAAAACAAAAAGCGGCTGGATTCCAATGAATAAAGCTGTGGAAGAAGCGATCAATACTATGTAATTTTGGTCTAATATTATCTGATATTAAAGGTGGAACTCCTCCCCATATATGAATGCTTTCAACTTCATTATTTAGAATAGATGCAATCTTAAGTGATGCCACACTCCCGGCTGACCAAGCCAGAAATGAATAATGAGACAATCCAAGATATTGAATCAAATCTCTGATTTTCATCGCGAAATGGCGATAGAATTCTTGCCTACTTTTCTCAAAATACTCCCGGTCGATGGCGATAATTAAGATCCTCTGACGCAAAGCGGATGTTTGTAAATACAAGCCTTCAAAACTACTGCCTGGTGTTCCATGAAAATAAATGACCGGGTAACCGCTTCGATCACCAAACAGGCGATAAGCTAATCCGTTAAAAATCAATAATGGAAAATCTCTGAACTCATTCTCTAAGCTCATGGAATACCTCCTATTGATTATTCATGCCTAATTCCTCGAAATAAGATAATAGGATTTCCTGAATGCCAATATTGTTTACATTCCCCGATGAAGGCTTCTCAATTAGAATAATACGAGGGCTATTCCTGTATATAGAATAGTCTTCTAATCGTAAATAATCATTGTTTAACAATACATTGTACCAGATTAACCCTCAAATTTTCTACTGTCATAGAATTACACTTTATCACATATTTATATCTCCTATCTCAACAAATTATCGAAACCTTCTTACTCCCACAATAGTTCGTTACATTAGTAAAAATTACTCATGAAGAGCAATTCTCTTATAAAGCTAGTTCGTTTAACTTCTTTTCGAATGTATTGTTTCCATTTATTTTATTATTCTCAGCTATTTTTTTCGATGATTTCATTCATAACGACTGTTTTCACAAATTTTTTGGCTTTTCGTATTAGTCCTCCTACCGTGTTGAAGAATGACTCCGGGTATTTTTTCGCCTTATTTTTAGGTAGATATGAGGAAAAAATGGTCTGTTTGCTTCCCTTTTTATTTGCTTGAGCAACAATGCATTCGAAAAGGGACTTTATAAACTATGAAGGAAAGCAGCGAGACAGATAATTCCTACGATATATATTCTGTTTTAAAAACAGTCTTAACAAAAGGCTCTTTTCGTAAATATTGTGGTTATTTCATCAAATTTTTGATTAAATCCTCCATTTCACAGCTGAGTTCCATCAAAAATGACGGATTCAGCTTCAGTGGCTAGGGACTCGGGCATTTGTCAGCTCACTACGTGAAGCAGGCTTTACTTCGTGTTCTGCCAGATGCTTGCCGTCCCTGGACAGCCACTTCCACTTTTCGTAAATGATGCCCGAAACAAAGCCATATCAAAGATGATAAACTGATTCGAAAAGCCACAATTTTTGTGAAAGCAGTCTAACTAAAATAACAGCCCCCGAATTCACTGATCGGGGGCTGTTATTTTAGTTATTTAATTGTGCTTAACCCATCAACAAGGCTGTTTACAATTAAGTTTAAGTCTTGTATTTCAATACTAAGTGGTGGAGAAATGGTTAAGACATTATTAAACCCGGCTACAGTCATTCCATTTTTCCCAATTATTATTCCGTGATCTTTACAGTAAGAAATCACCCGATTCACTTTTTCTCCTTCTAACGGTGCTTTCGATGCTTTATCCGCAACAAGTTCAATGCCAATTAGAAGTCCCCTTCCACGTATATCTCCAACATAAGGGTGATTTTGCAATCTATTTCGCAATTCATTTAACGTTTTTTCCCCTAATTCAGCAGATCGTTCAAACATTTTTTCATTTTCCATTATTTCAATGTTTTTCAAAGCCAACGCACATGCGGCAGGATTTCCTCCGAAAGTATTGATGTGTCGAAAGAAATCGTACTGTTCTTGACCGTTAAATTTCTCATATATTTCCCGTTTAACAGCTGTCGCAGATAGAGGTAAATAGGCACTTGTAATTCCTTTTGCCATTGTAATAATATCCGGCTGAATGTCTTCATTCATAAAGCCAAACGGCTTTCCAGTGCGACCAAATCCACATATAACTTCGTCAACAATTAAGAGCGCTCCATGCTTCTCACAAACATCTTTTGTTGCTTTCAAGTAACCGGTTGGGGGCACAAGGATGCCTCCACCCGTAATAATCGGTTCCAAAATCATGGCGGCTATTGTTTCACTTAATTCCCAAGTCATCGTTTTATCAATTTCTTGTACGGAGGAAAGTTCATGAGGAGTTTTCCCTTGAACTTCGTCGCGGTAAGCATCTGGAGGAGATACGTGAATAAATCCAGGGGCAAGCGGCTCATACTTATATTTCCGCTGTGCTTGCCCTGTCGCTGCTAATGAAGCCATCGTATTTCCATGATAGGCACGATACCTCGATACAATTTTATAACGATTGTGTTCTCCGTTTTGTTGATGATATTGCCTAGCAATCTTAAACGCAGTTTCATTGGCTTCAGATCCACTATTAGAGAAGAAAAAGACATAGTCCCCATCTAACCATTCATTTAATTTTTCGGCTAATTGGACTGCTGGTTCATGGCTTTGAGTTAAAGGAAAGTAGGCCATTTTCTTTAACTGCTCATAAGCAGCTTCTGCTAGCTCGTCACGTCCATACCCAATATTTACACACCACAACCCCGCCATTGCATCTAAATAGCGTTTGCCATCTTGCATAGTTACCCATGCACCCTTTGATTCTTTAGCCTGCATGGTTGCTTCTGGATTATAAGGCTTCATAGAATGCCAAATATATTGCTCATCCTTTTTCAAAGATGAATTCTTTGTTTGTTTTGCTTGAACCATGTTCTCCCTCCTTGTTCATCATCTGTAAACTATATGCAGTTTTATGAATTAATAAGGCTCTTTTCTTAAAAGGTTGATTCATTAAATGAAAATACATCTTTTTTAAAATTTGGCTCTTTTCGTATACATTGTGGCTATTTCATCTGATTTTTGATTAAATCGCCCATTTCACTGTTGATTCCCATCAAAAATAGACGAAATGATGCCCGAAACAAAGCGTTATCACCATTTATAGACTGGTTCGAAAAGCAACAATCTTTGCGAATACAGCCTACAATTTTTCCCTGATCACATGAGGGGAAAATCAGAAGAATGCATAATTTGGATAGGTGTAAAGAACATAAAAATTGCTTATTTACTAGTTCTATCTCTGATTCAAATAGCCGTCTTAATGTCCAAAATAGCTTTAATAGTCAAATCGAGAAGTAATCATTTTTTTACGTGTATAAAAATTGACTCCATCCTTCCCATTAACATGCATATCGCCATAAAAGGAATCCTTCCATCCCGAGAAAGGAAAGAAAGCCATTGTAGCCGGCACACCAACATTAATACCAAGCATACCTGCATCGGCTTCTTCGCGGAATTGTCTAATAGCCTTGGCATCCTTCGTATAAATCGTCGCACCATTTCCAAACCTTGATTGGCGCAGATATTCGAGCGATTCATCTAGATTACGTGCCCGAAGCAAGCTTAAAACAGGGGCGAATAATTCATCCTTCGCTATCGTCATTTCTGGAGTGACAAAATCAAAAATTGTTGGACCTATAAAGTTTCCTTCCTTCATTTCATCCATTTCTTTTCGACCATCGCGAATGAGATTAGCTCCTTCCTTTAGTCCTGTTTTAATGTAACCTAATACTTTATCACGATGCTCTTTTCTAATCACAGGGGTTAAAAGAACTTCTTCATCCATCCCATTTCCGATACTAAGTTCATCTGCTTTTTTCTTTAATTTCTCTACGAAGGTATCATTTTCACCTACAACAACCACCGCACTACATGCCATACACCGTTGACCCGCACTACCATATGCTGAACTAATAATATGAGAAGCTGCTTTGTCCATGTCCGCATCAGGCATAACGATGTGGTGGTTTTTCGCACCAGATAACGCTTGCACTCGCTTACCATATTTAGCTGCAGTTTGATATACATATTTTGCTACTGGCTGAGAACCAACAAAAGAAATCGCTGCAATTTCTTTGTGCTCTAATAATCCGTTCACCACATCATGTGCACCATGAACTATATTCAGCACCCCATGAGGTGCGCCGGCCTCAGTAAAAAGTTCGACCAAACGGTTGGCTAGGATTGGCGTTTTTTCTGACGGCTTTAAAACAAAAGTATTTCCGCACGCAATGGCTAATGGAAACATCCATAATGGAACCATCATTGGAAAGTTAAATGGAGTAATACCTCCTACAACTCCAAGAGGATAGCGGAACATTTCTGAATCAATGTCTTCAGCAATTCCAGACAGACTTTCTCCCATCATTAATGTTGGAGCTCCTGATGCAAATTCTACACATTCAATCCCTCTTTGTACCTCTCCGTAAGCCTCTTTATATGCTTTTCCGTTTTCTTGTACGACTAGCTTTGCCAATTCTTCATGATTTTTCATGAGCAATGAATGATAAGCAAATAAGATTCGTGCTCGTTTTGGTACAGGGATTTTTTTCCATGTATTGAAAGCTTGTCTAGCTGCCTGAACTGCTTGATCTACGTCTTCCTTTGAGGAAATAGGTACAGAAGCTAATACTTCGTTTGTTGCAGGATTTATTACTTCCATCGTTTCTGTCGATTTGGCTTCAACCCAAACACCATTAATATAATTTTTTAACGCTTTTGTTTCGCTTTTAATGACTGTCATTCTTTTTCCTCCTTTTGGTTATGTAGATCCATATCTCCATTATGAAGACATTATTAAGCGCTTTCATTAGACAAAATGTAAAAAGCTATCGCTCCTACTTTTACCAAAACAGTTTTCGTAAAGGTTTTCTCTTCAATTTTAGGGTTTTACTTACCTATCTATCAACTTTGATATTCCTTGATTTCAGATGATCTCTTCGTATTTAGTTGAAGAAAACCTCTGTAGAACTCGATGTTTCTCCAATTTACCAATTCACTAGAAACGAAATAGACAAAACCCAAATAATTTATCCCAGACACTCCGAGATGAAAATAGGGTTTCAATTTTTTCGCAACCCTACTCCCCTTATTATTTTGTCTGTATTAATTGGTTCATTTTTGAATTAGGCTCTTTTCTTATACTTTGTTGCTCTTGACACAAAGAAAAAACAGGCAGTAGGGTTTTTTCGATTGATTTCTTCCTTGTTATCTAGAAATGAAGAATCTTTCAATAGGAAAAGAGCACGAAGTCATACAAGTCAAAGGATTCCTTCTTATTCGAAAAACCAGAATCTTTGCGAAAACAGCCTAATTAATTTAACGATGCCTAAATATTCCTTTTTTATACAAATTCCCTTTATCAATCCCATAAAACAAAATTACTTTGAGTAGGAGTCGCAAAATCTTCTTCTTGATTAATAAAATCATATGCTAATAGAATCAGTTCCAGTGTTAAGCGTATATTTGGTCTCATAAAATCGTTTCCCAATAAATTCTCAATTTTGTTTAAACGATGATATAAGGTTTGGCGAACGATAAATAACTGCTTGGCCGTTTCCTTTTTACATCCATGACTGTTAAGATAGATTTTTAGCGTTTCTAGCAACTTCCCATTATTGGTTTTATCATACTCGAGAATTGGTGCTAAATAATCTTGTATCAACTCTGATAAATCCATATTTTTATCCAATTCTGAGATAATTCGATATAGATGTAATTCGTCAAAAAATGAATAATTTAGATTTCTCGGAAGCATTGGCTTCAGTTTGATGGTTTGAAGTGTTGATTCATAGCTTTTATGAATACTAGATAGATGATTGGTATATTTACCAACAGAAAAATATAAAGAAGACGATGAATTTTTCATCACAAATTGTGATTCATTCATACGGTTCAATGCTTTCTTCATTCGTTCTTTCCACGTAGCGGGGTCTCTCGTATCAAGAAGAATAAACAACTGCTGATGCTGTAAATTTTCCGTAATGGTTACAAAACCTTGTTGTTCAAAGACTGAACGTGTGAAAAGCTGAAAATAGGTTAAATCCATTTTTTCTTTTTCAACATAAGTGTCATAACTACACAGGCAAACGACTCCTCCATTTATGGGTGAATGGATATTAAGGTCTTTTAGATAATCTTGTACTCTTCGAGAATTATGATTTCCGCTTAACCAACCTTCGACCCATTTTGCCTCATTCATCCTTTTTTTCTCTTCAAAAAATAGTTCTCTTAGAAAAAATTGTGCTAACGCTGTTGCTGTACGATCTAGCAGTAAATGCTCAAAGTCACTTAGTGATGGAGTTGTTCTAAGTAAAAAAATTTCCGCAAATTCCTCTTCAAATAAATTTACCTTTGAAGAACAATCTTCAGACTGCGTTAAAGAAGCGATCAATTGATTTTGTTTTTCTTTCGGCACAGCTGGATAGCACTCGAAGTCTAACTCTTTGTATCGAAATAAAATAGGCGTCTCTATATAATCATATAAAAATTGGAGAATTTCTTTATAGTTACTAATCGTTAAAAGTTTTTTATTAAGGAGCTGAGCATAATTTTCCAAATCACTGATCATTGAATATTGCTGGTTTATGATTGTCGTATGAATATCCTGAGTAATCTTCACAAAGGAAACTTCCTTTTCAAATACGATCAATGGAAAGGAATGTTTTTCCGCTTTAGTTAGAACGGAAAGTGGTATCTCATTCAGTGTCGTACCAAGTTCAATACATAATCCAGCCGCATCATTCTCAATTAGTTGATCAATAATTGAAAGAAATGTCTCTTCTCTCGTCCAAGCTAAACCAGTCGAAAGGATTAATTCATGTCCGGTTAGTAGTTTATGAATATTGGTAGCTTCAACGACATGAACCCATTTCACAGAATGTTGAAGTCCTTGTTTTCCAGCCAATACTGTCGCAAATTGAAAATTCTTTCGTGAGAGGACATGCTCCAGCGTAAGTTGAAATTTCTTTCTCATTCATTCACACCCCTTTTTGCTGTAAATTTAAAAAGGTCAAAAGGATTGGTGTATTTCACCAATCCTTTTGACCTTTTATTTCTTTTCAGGGGGAACAGAGAGTTCAAATTCATTCATTAGCCAATTTAAACGGTCATCATCCGAAAACATTTGGTCATCTAAAAAATCAATGATCATCTCCACTAACTCCTCAGAATCTGTAATCTCTATTCTTTCGTTTCTGCTTAAATTGTTTTGTTGATTAGAATTCACATACTCTCCCCCTCTCTAAATTAAGAATGTTTACGTAAGAAGTTCGAAAAATATTTACGAGCGTCTGCAGTTTTTAAATGGAGCGTTTCTTCTTCCGTACCGTTTGAAAACGATACGTACGCTCCACTTAAATTTTCCGTTACATGGGTGATTTGATATCCTTGCTCTATAAGATAGTCAATCCTTTCACGCTCTACAATAAATTCTCGGTATGTTGACATAACTGAACCCTCCCTTAGGTGAAATTCGCACCACCAGATACATCGTCTAAAATGACTTCTTCTTGCTCAAGTGAAATTTCCCAATCTCGACCAACCGTAATCCCTAAGTATTTTTCATCACTCGGATCAACAATTTCTGCCTGAGCGTATTTCTTAAACCACCAATATTTCGCAAGGACGTAATAACTTATTGCTCCAATTGAAAACCCAACTAGGAAGGAGTAATTCGGCACAAAATATGAAGCGGTTGCACCTAGAATCCAAGCTATAAATCCAGCGTAATTTACACCACCCAAATATTTGTATTGCCCATGTTCTTCATAAAGATCAGGCACATTGACTCTACGCTTTCGAAGAATATAGTAATCTGCCACTAAAATCCCAACAATCGCAGACAATATCCCTCCTACAAAGAGAAGCACCGGAATGATCACATCAAATAAATTCCATGGCTGAACAATTGTTCCGGCAATTCCGGCGGCTATAACTCCTGCCCAAAATGGAAACCTCGGACCTCCAACGTTTGAGAAAATCGTTGCCGCAGGTACAATATTTGCTGCAATATTAGTAGACCATTGTGCTAAAACAATCATAAGTAATAAAACACCTAAGATGAAGCCGCTTGCTGCCTCTTGAAGTGCTACGATTGGGTTTGCATCAAGTACAGCTATATAGGAGATTCCTCCGATTAAGACCATGAAGGCTTGTGCTAAAGGCAAAGCGACTAAGTTACCGATAATCGAGCTTTTATTTCGTTTAAACCAGTTCCGCTCATTTATGGGCGCTTTCATGAAGCGTGAAATAGAAGGTATATCAGCCGACAACGTCGCCCAAAATCCCATATTACTAAAGAGCACGACTAAAAAGGCGGTAAAGGCTGCTCCTCCTGTAACGGGGCTTTCAACCCAACTCCAAATTTCTCTTCCTTGTGCTGCAGCAGAGTCTGATAAAGTGCTGTACATCCAAACTGAAATCAAAATAATGATAGGTGCAGCTAAATCAGCAAACCTCTCGACAGCTTTAATTCCAAGAGCTGTATTTATAAGCTGAACGATTGCAAAGAGAACAAAACATAAAAACCAGTTATCGAAATTGAACAGAATATTAAGAATTCCATTCATAGCTGTAGCTCCAAAAAACGTATTAATACCAAACCACATCGAGGCTGCTAGACCACGAACAATTGAGGGGATATGAGTTCCAATCGTACCAAAAGGTGCCCTCATATAAACTGGAAACGACAATCCATGTTCAATTCCAATATCACCCGTTAAAGTAATGAATAACCCAATGGCAATGGAACCTATTAAAGTAGCAGCTATTACAAGTGGCAGGGGTAAAGATAATACACCAGCTCCTCCGATTGCGAACGTTGCCAACACGACGACCATCCCTACCCACATGAACGAATATCCTAGAATTGAAATTTTCTTCCCAGCTCTACCTATCGGCAATAAATCAGGGGATTTTAAGTAACTCTTTTTCATTTGGTCACGCTCCCTATTTCGGTTTGGCAAAAAATCTCCATATAAACCACTCTCATATTCAATCTTAGAGATAACGAAGCAAGTTACTGTTTGTAGGTATTTTCAAAATAATTTAAGACTGAATTCTCAAAGAATATTGCGTTTCACATCAAGTCAATTTCGTTAAAATGATCGGTTTCGGGAGATCTTTTCTCTGCTTTCAGAAGAAAACTATCAGAATTAAGTATTATTTAGAGATTTAGATTGTATTGCAACAGTATATTCGAGAAGAGCTATGATGACAGATAATTTCATTTTATAACTAAACAGATGATTAACCTGCTTTACTAGATATACCAAATGAGCTGAAATCGCTCATTTGGTATAGATTTATTCAACATGTACTTATGATTTGGCAGATTATAATGATTCTATCTTAGTATTGGCTTTCGTTAACTCTCCGTATTTTGCTCGTTTTACATATTGACCTCGACCTGCCTGACCAACAAACTTCTTTTCTTTAATCACGTATTCACCTCTAGAGAAGACAGAAACCGGTTCACCTTTTATTTTCATTCCTTCAAACGCATTATAATCTACTGCCATATGGTGGGTTTCTGCTGAAATCGTTCGTTCAACAGAAGGGTCAAAAATGACTAGATCGGCGTCTGACCCTACTGCGATAGTCCCTTTTTGTGGAAATAACCCAAATAGCTTCGCGACTCTCGTTGACATTATGTCGACGAATTGATTTATTGTAATTCTTCCTTTTTCAACCCCTTCTGAATACAGTACGGAAACACGGTCCTCGATAAATGGACCTCCATTTGGAATTTTGGTAAAATCGCCCTTCCCTAAATCTTTTTGTCCCTTAAAATCAAAAGAACATTGATCGGAACCAAGGGTTTGTAATTGCCCTGATTTCAGTGCATTCCAAAGGACGTCTTGATGCCATTTTTGGCGTAAAGGTGGCGACCATACATATTTAGCGCCTTCGAAGTTAGGTCGTTCTAAATAACTTTCATCCAGCAGTAAATATTGAGGACAGGTTTCTCCCCAAACATCAAAACCTTTTTCTCTCGCTTGTGTGATTTTTTCCACAGCATCGGCACATGAAACATGGACAACATAGAGCTGAGAGTCGGCTAGACCCGTTAATGTAGCGGCCCTACCTGTCGCTTCTCCTTCTACTTCAGGAGGGCGAGTCAAGGCATGGTAAATCGGATCGGTTTGTTCATTAGCAAGTGCCTTTTTTGTTAAATAATCAATAACATCGCCGTTTTCGGCATGAACCATAACCAGAGCCCCTAACTCCTTAGCCTGTATTAAAGTCTGAAAAAGTGTTTCATCGTCTGCCTGAAATACATTTTTATATGCCATAAACACTTTAAATGAAGTGATTCCTTCTTTCTCTATGACCTCTGTTAATTCTGAAAGAACTTTATCATTCATCTCTCCAATCATCAGATGGAAACCATAATCAACGACCGCTTTATTCTCCGATTTCTTATGCCAAGTCGAAATCGCATTTTGTAGCGGCTCCCCTTTGTTCGTTAAGCAAAAATCAATGACCGTCGTCGTCCCACCAAAAGCAGCTGCTATAGTCCCGGTCTCAAAATCATCTTTTGAAACCGTACCGCCAAAAGGCATCTCTAAATGTGTATGAGGATCAATGCCCCCTGGAAAAACATACGCGCCTTTTGCATCCACAATTTCTGCATTTTCTGAGGTATGATTATGTCCTATATTGACAATTTTCCCTTCCTCTATTAATATGTCTGCCTCATATTGGTCAGTAGCCGTCACAATAACTCCATTTTTGATAATTTTCTTCATTTTACCATCTCCTTTCAATATCACATTTTCACAATCATCCAAGCTCAATCATTTCAATACATCTACTTTACAATTTGGAGTAACACCTAAAGCAGCCTGTCTTTCATTCCATGTCAACGGCGCATGAACATTTGGGATTTCAATCATATCGATTGCTCCATCTACTGGACAAACAATCGAACATAAGTTACATCCTACACAATCCTCTTCTCTTACCTTTAAAATACTTTCGCCATTTGCTGCTTTTAGCATGTCTATGCATTGATGAGAAGTATCCTCGCATGCAATATGACATTTATTGCAGTTAATGCATACATCATTATTAATTCGAGCCACTACTTGATAATTTAAATCCAAGTTTCCCCAGTCCGAATATTTTGGTACCGACTTTCCAATAATCTCTTGTACAGAGGCAATTTTCTTTTCGTCTAAGTAATTGTTTAAACCGTCAATCATGTCTTCTACAATTCGAAAGCCATGATGCATAGCAGCCGTACATACTTGTACACCGGTAGCACCCATCAACATAAATTCTACCGCGGATTGCCAATCAGAAACTCCACCCATACCAGAGATCGGTACATTGATTCGTGGGTTTCGTGCGCATTCACCTACCATATTAAGGGCAATCGGTTTAACAGCAGGACCGCAATACCCTCCATGAGCTCCTTTCCCAGCAACATGCGGCACCGTATTCCATGAATCGAGGTCAACGCCTGCTAAACTATTAATGGTGTTGATCATACTAACGGCATCTGCACCGCCGCGAACTGCTGCCTCTGCCGTAACGGTAATGTCAGTAATGTTGGGAGTCAGCTTAACTATGACAGGAGTAGTGGCAACTTCTTTTGCCCAATGAGTTTGCTTCTCTACAAGTTCAGGAACTTGACCCGAAGCTGACCCCATCCCTCTTTCTGCCATTCCATGAGGACAGCCGAAATTCAACTCAAGGCCATCCACTCCAACCGCCTCAACTTTTTTAACGATTTCATGCCACTTCTCTTGTTTTGGCTCGACCATTAATGACGCAATAATGACGTGATCAGGAAATTTCTTCTTAGTTTCATAGATTTCTTGTAAATTTACTTCTAACGGACGATCTGTGATCAGTTCGATATTGTTGAATCCTGCGACTTTTTGTCCGTTAAAATTGACGGCTGCAAATCGTGAAGACACATTAATGATTGGGTCACCTAATGTTTTCCAAACTGCTCCACCCCAGCCCGCTTCAAAGGCTCGCTGTACCTGGTACCCTGAATTAGTTGGCGGAGCCGATGCCAACCAAAATGGATTCGGTGAATTAATTCCTGCAAAGTTCATTCGTAAATCTGCCATAAAACCATTCCTCCCTACGATCTTCTTAAATAGACACTTCGCTCCTTAATGAGGCGTGTATATGATAAGCCGTTTGTTTACCCTGTTGTGCAGCAGTTACTACCATCGCCTCGCCTTTTCCTTTTCCAAAAACAACGTCACCGCAGGCAAAGACTTTCTCATTAGACGTTACAAATGTTTGCGAATCGACTTTCACGACTCCATGTGAATGTTCTAGACCGAACTCATCAATAATATTCAAGTGCCTCTGTTGACCAATTGCCTTAATCACCGCATCAACTTTTAAGACGAATTCCGAATTTTCGATGGCAACTGGTCGACGACGGCCGTCCTTCTCTGGTTCCCCTAGTTTCATTTTCACGCATTCAATCCCCACTACTTCTCCAGCTTCATTGCCTAGAATTCTTTTTGGAGCCGTTAACCAGCGGAATTCCACACCATCTTGTTTGGCAAATTCATATTCAAAGTCATAAGCACTCATTTCATCTTCGGTTCGTCGATAGATAATTTTAACGTTTTCTGCGCCTAATCGAACCGAACATGTGGCTCCATCAATTGCCGTATTACCTGCGCCGATGACCACAATCTGTTTTCCAATAAAATCATTTGTTAGCTCTACCCCTTTGGTTGCTTTTACAAATTCGATGGCATCATATACGCCGTCTAATTTCTCTCCAGGAATATTAAGGTTCGGAACACTTGACATGCCCACAGCTAATACGACCGCATCGTAGTTTTCTAGTAGTGTCTCTGCTGACACATCTTTGCCGACCTTAGTATTAGTTAAAATGGTTACATTGAGTTTTCGAACTTGTTCAACTTCCCAAAATGATATTTTTTGTGGTAAACGAAACGACACAATCCCAAATGTATTCAATCCACCAGCATGTTTCTCGGCTTCATAAATCGTGACTTTATATCCAAGAAGGGCTAATTCTCTAGCTGTAGAAAGTCCAGCTGGACCACCGCCGATAATAGCCACTGATTTTCCATTATCTTCATTTCTCTCGAATAAGACTGCGTCATTATGTCTAGCCCAGTCGGTTGCGTATCTCTGCAGATCACCAATCATAATGGGTTTTGTGGAATGATTTAATACGCAGGCCCCTTCACACAATTCCTCAGTGGGGCATACACGAGCACAGCTTGCCCCCATCGGATTGGCTGTCATAATGGTTTTTGCTGACCCCTTTAGATTTCCTGATGCTATTTTTTTTATAAACGTCGGAATATCAATTCCGGTCGGACAAGCTGTTATGCACGGGGCATCATAACAGTATAAACAACGATTCGATTCTTCCACTGCTTCTTGGTTAGTCAACCCTGGTTCTACTTCTTGAAAATTTCGTTGAATATCAAGCAAAGAACTATTCTCTTTCATAAAACAACCCCCCTATACTGTTTACAAAATCGTAAATTTAGTTTTAACACATTTGAACATGGGTTTCTGGTTCATACTATTTTCGTTTTAAATCTTCAAATTTTAACAATTCAACTTTACAAATACAGAATTCAAATTAACCCTGTTTTTGTAAGTTCCATTAGATTTTACTTGCCATTAAGTTAGTTTTTACACAGCAAATGTTTCCTACATTACCTTCTGAATAGAAATATGACTTTACATAACAATAATTATGTAAAGTCATGACGTTTACGGTAATAAAGCAGTCATATCTCCATACGTTTCAGGGCGTCTATCTCGATAAAATTGCCATGTATCTCTTACTTCACGAATTAATTTCTTATTCATTTCACCAATGATCACTTCCTCTTGATCACGACTACCTGTGGCTACAAAATTCCCCCTAGGGTCTACTAAATAGGACTGACCATAGAATTCTCCCATATTCCAAGGTCCCTCATACCCCACGCGGTTTATTGCACCCACATAGTACCCATTCGCCACTGCATGAGCAGGTTGTTCAAGTTTCCATAAATATTCCGATAATCCTGCAACTGTTGCAGAAGGATTAAAGACTACTTCTGCTCCCTTTAAACCTAGTAAACGAGCACCTTCGGGAAAATGTCGATCGTAGCAAATATAAACACCAACTTTGGCAAATGCTGTTTCGAACACTGGATAACCTAAATTACCAGGTTTAAAATAGTATTTCTCCCAAAAACCACAGCCATCTTCTCCGACACCAACATGTGGAATATGCTGTTTTCGATATTTTCCAAGATATGATCCGTCGGCATCTATTACTGCTGCCGTGTTATAATAAGTTGCTATTCCTTCTCTTTCATAGATTGGAAGAACGATTACAACTTCTAATTCTTTTGCTAGAGCTTGAAATCGTTGTGTGGTAGGTCCATTCGGTATTTCTTCAGCAGAGTCATACCATTTTGGGTTCTGTTCTGCGCAAAAATAGGGTCCATAAAATATTTCTTGCAAGCAAATGATTTGTGCACCTTTTTTAGCTGCATCTCGTACTAAATCAATATGTTTTTCAATTGCTTTTTCTTTATGTACATTTACCGGCTCACAGCCTTCTACCTCATGTTTAGCTTGAATGAGTCCAATTTTTACACTATCTGACATTTAAATAACCTCCCTTTTTTGATAACGCTTTCATTTTTTGAATAGTCGCCAACAGCACTATTCCACTATCAAATGACAGAATATTTAGTTCTTTATCTAATTGTAAATACTTGTGAAAGATAATTCACGAGACATTTTGTAAAATGGACCACCTAAGATGATAGACAATTGGTAGCATAGATCACCTCTATAAAGTTAGAATATTCTATTAATTTACCATAGGTTTTCTCCGATTTTTGTTGAATACTAGGAGTAATCAAACATTATTTTCACTAGAGTCGCACTTTTTTTGTCGAATTAGCATGGATTTCAAAAAATACAATTTTTTAATCACTAGTTTTGTTGGAAGAAAAAATATAGAGATTACATTGTTGTTATGCTTTTCTTTGAACAGGTTCTCTATTGTATCCTTCAGCGGAAATAATCAGAGCTGGTTAAGAAAATTACAAGAATAAAGAAAGCTGTTTTCGGCAAGTTTGTTGCTATTCGTACCAGTCTTTAACTTATGATTTTTTTGTATCAAGACATTTTTAAGTCTATTTTTGTTTGAAACAACAATGAAGTGAAGGATTCAATCAAAAAAGGTAATGAAATATGCACAATATATATGAAAAGATCCATATAGAAAAACCTTCCCATTTTTCTGAGAAGGTTCGTGATGTTATATAACTTGTTCTTCATCCGTTATAAAGACTGCATCTTGAATATAAAGATCAACTGGAAAAGGTTCCTCAATCACTTTTGCTAAAATTAACGAATGTTGGTTTAGTTTCTTGGATCCTTTCAACGTGGGAATTTTCGTTGTATCCATTTTGTTTAAATATAAGAACAATGCATCTTGAGCTGTATCTAATAAATACATTCGATGCTTTTCACTTTCTTCATATAATTTAAACGTATGACGACTCATATAGATATTATTCGAAGGGAGCGTTTTAAGGTAGGGTTTTAAGAACGTATAATCAATAGATTGGTCGTTTTTTAAGAGGACACTGTAGTCGATTGTATCATGCTTATTTTTTCCCCATTCAGATATAGCTTGATCGATCGAATGCTTTGGCACAGATTGACTACTTTCTTTATTAAACAATTTCCTAAACATTAAATCCACCTCCCCTGAAATAGTTTATATATTCTTACTATTACTATATCATATATTTTCTAATTCATTTAGTTTAAAATAGAGAAAGGAAGAGATTCTATTATTTCTTTGACAAAGCTTTAACGATTATATTTTTAAACATAGAATAATTAAGAAGTGAGGTTTGACAGAGACGTGTTACATTACAGAACCTATCAAGCTCATACACTTGCACCTTGGGTAACTTTTGTTCACGGTGCTGGTGGGAGTTCCTCTATATGGTATAAACAAATTAAAGAGTATAAAAAACATTTTAACGTCCTTTGCATTGATTTACGTGGACATGGTCAGTCTAAAGTTACTTGGAATAAAGGCGACCATTTCGATCATATCGCTCAAGATGTGAAAGAAGTGATTGACCATTTAGGATTAACAAAAACGCATATGATTGGTATTTCACTCGGTACTATTGTGGTCCAAACCTTTGCTAGAATGTACCCTGAACGTGTCCAGTCCTTAATTTTGGCTGGAGCCATTATACAATTAAATGTTCGGACTAAATTTCTTCTAACTGTTGGTCATCTTTGTAAACATATCTTTCCTTATATGTGGCTTTATCGATTATTCGCTTGGATAATTATGCCGAGAAAGTCTCATTCAGAATCAAGGTATGCTTTTATCCGACAAGCGAAAAAAATGTGCCAAAATGAATTTATTCGTTGGTTCACCTTAACAAAATCCGTCAACCCTTATTTGCGAAACCTGCAAAAAGTCGTAAACGGGATTCCAACTTTGTTTATTATGGGAGAAGAAGACTATCTATTCCTTACGCCCGTCAAGGAATTGGTCGCTCAACAACAAGGCTTGGATCTTACTAGCATCGAAAATTGTGGTCACGTTTGTAATATTGATCAGCCTGAGATTTTCAACAAGATTTCAATTGAATACATTCAAAATACAATTTCATCAAAAAAAACACTTCATGCTTAATTAGCCATGAAGTGTTTTTTGATGCTATCGATCTTTATCCACCCTAAATCAGAACAGGAGGAAATGTTCATTAAGGGTTTAATTGATAGTAGAAATGGGCCGATTATACTGGCGTTATCGAAGGATTCAAAATTTATTCATGAACCTTCACACGATGTAATTGTTGATCGGCAAATTGTTTATAAAGGACATGTTTTTCATATAATTCTTCATGCTTTCCAACACCCGTAATTTTTCCCCGATCAATAAAAACGAGTTGATCAGCGTGAATCACGGTTGAAAGCCGATGGGCGATCACCACAGTCGTACGACCGATCATCAAATTTTCTAAAGCTTTTTGCACGACAATTTCCGACTTACTATCCAAACTTGAAGTAGCTTCATCTAGTAAAAGTAGTTTAGGATTTCTAATTAATGCTCGGGCAATTCCGATTCGTTGACGTTGACCTCCGGAAAGTTTGATTCCTCTCTCCCCTACTTGCGTCTCATACCCTTGAGGTAATTCTTCAATAAATTGATCCGCATATGCCATTTTTGTTGCCGCTAAAATCTCCTCATTAGAAACTTGTCGTTGGCATCCATAAATAATATTGTCTTTAACAGTACCTGCAAGAATCGGACTTTCTTGTGATACATATCCCATTTCTTGTCTCCAGCTTGCTAATGAAAAGTCATCAATTGAACGATCACCAAGTTTAATATTACCTGTCGTTGGAGAATAAAAGCGTTCCAAAATAGAAAACAAGGTTGTCTTTCCACTTCCGCTAGGTCCAATGATAGCGGTAACCTTTCCAGGGGGAATTGTAAAGGATAGCTTTTTTAAAACATCTTCGTTATTTTGATAATGAAAAGAGACATCTACAAATTTAAGACTTTGGTTTAAATCAACTACTTCTTTACCTGCCACTAAATCTTCATGGGGATGATCCATTAGTTCCAGCATTCGTTCCGTTGCACCCATTGATTTTTGCAACTGTGTAAAAAAGGTTGTAAAAGCCGATATTGGAATAACAATTTGAAACAAATAAAGAATGAAAGCGACCAAATCACCAGGGCTTAATTCTCCTTGAGTGACCCTGTATCCTCCGTACCCCATTACTAGCACGAGCAGTGCCATTAATACTAATGTCATTAGAGGAGCTATTATCGCTTGGATTTTCGCTTCTTTTAATCCGATATGAAACAGATCCCTTATGGAATTCTCTCCATTTTTTTCTTCCTTTTCTTCAGCATTAGATGATTTAACCAATCTAATTTCTGCCAACACACCTGTTAACAAAGCCGTAAAATTTGCAGTTTCTTTTTGAAGCTCTTTTGACACTGTATACATTTTTCGTCCTAATGGAATTAATATAATTGCAGTTAATGGAATCGCAACTATCATAATCATAGTCATTTTCCAGTCAAGATACAGTAGTATGGCAATCGATCCTATAATAGATAAAATCCCTGAAAAAAATCCGGTTGAGTGATCTGTAATTAAGCCTTTCACCACGCTTGTATCATTTGTCATCCGACTAATAAGTTCTCCAGTTTTTTGCTCATCATAAAAAGACACAGGTAAATGGAGTTGTTTTGTCCATAAACGGGTACGTAACCCAGCTACAACATGCTGACCTACATAATTCAATAGGTAGATGGACACCCCACTTGCTAAAGCTTGCAATATAAAAGCGAACAGAAGCATGACAATGATGTTCCATCCTAGATTGGCAACATCAACATCATCAATTACATTTTTGGTGATTAGCGGTATCGCAAGTCCTACAAGTGTCGAAATTAAGCTTAAGCTTACAGCGATTCCAAACCTAGTTTTAGAAAACTGAGTATGAATAATTAGATCTTTAAAATCTCTCCATTTTTCGGTTCGAATTCGGGACATCTTTTCTCCTCATTTCTTTTAAGCTTTTATTATTGTAAAAGAAAAACCGGGAAAAGAGAAATATTCACTCTTATTATAGTGGAATTGAATATTGGAAGGTGTCAGAGAATCATACCGACTATTTTTCTCATTAAAATATAACCAAAACACTAGGATGAACGAGTCACAATGATTGGATCGGAAATAAGCCTTCTTGATTTAAGCCAATAGCAGAATAAAAAATCTATTCAATAATTACTGTTCACTTACAATAGAGTTGTTTGATTTTTATCCTTCAAACACACATAACACCGTTCGATTTTTCGAACGGTGTTAAAAGTAGGTTTTTAATATTATATGGCTGTTTTCGCAAAGTTCGTTGCTTTTCGTCTCAGTCTATAAACGTTAATATAGCTTTGTTTCGGGCATCATTTACGAAAAGCGGAAGTGGCTGTCCTCCGGCGTCAGGCAAATGAATAACTCGGAAGTGATGCCTGATCGCTGAAGGGTTTTTCATTTGACCCCGAGCCGCAAGCCACTGAAGCTGGATCCATCTATTTTTAATGGAAATCAACAGTGAAATGGGCGATGTAATCAAAAATCAGGTGAAATAGCCACAATGTATACGAAAAGAGCCATTGGTGAAGAGCCTAAAATGATGACAATTTATAAAATGTGGATAATGTCTACCAAACAGCCACTTAGCCTCTTTATCAAAATCGAACAAAACGACATTCCTCAAAATTCTTAAAAATAAAATATATGGAAATTTCGGCTGTCTGACAACCTTCAAAAATTTTAATTCAATGCTTATAATCACAATGCAAACAAATGGGTTATATCAATATGGGAGAGATTCGTAGATGGAAAGTCTAAGCGTTTTAGAGGCTTGTAAAACATGCTGCAATAATGCTTCGATCAATCGCCAATTACTTACCCTAACTAGCTTGACAACTTGTCCCGATTGTCACAATACAAACAAAACCGCATTTCGCTGCAACGGCTGCTAGTAAAAGGCGAGATACTCCGTAATCGGATAAGTAGTCATTCACTTAGTCGATTCCCACGGTAATAACGCCACCGTCAACATTTTTCACTTCTTTTGCAATCGTTTGAGAGATTGACTGATCAACGACATAAGTTAAAACATCATATGCTAATCGGGTTTCATCTTGACCTTCTTATCTTGAAAAGGCCTTTCGTTCTCTTGGTACTTCTCTTTGAAATCACTTAAAATAAAACCACTAGACGATTTTCCGGAAATAAAACTGGCACCAGACGACGAAGCAAAGCTTAACATCACAGGGACTAAAGAGGGAACAATTAGCAACGAAGATATAAAAAACTTTTTAGTCATACGATATCCCCCTCCTAAATAGGATATTTATTATAATACTACACTTCCATATTTGTATTTTATTGTAAAAAATTTCAGTGTATGATAATTTAAAGGTAGGAGGTGAATTCAAATGCTACTCGTAGAAACCCTAGTGTTATTTCTAGTCGTTTTTGCTACGTTTTACTCTAGTATGAAAATATTTAACGACCTTCCCAAGAGTGAAAAAATGCAAAACTTCGTCGCGGTACTCCCTTCTTTTGTTGGCATTATAGCGTTTATATTGATGGTGTATCTCTTTCCTTCAACTGAACGCCATTTTGCCTTATTGACTACAAATTTATTGCCAACCTTCATGGTAGCTGTAACGATTGTTCTGATATTGAGAGTTAAATCAATCAGAAACTTTGAAGCATGATTCAAATACTCATAAAAATAGCTTCCAAAAACCTCATTAAGTAGTTCAGATAATGTGGAGAAAATGCAAAAAAAATAAATGCAAAACATACTACAGCACAATATGTTTAGCATCATAAATATCAAAAAAACGCTTGGATACTAAAATCCAGCGTTCTGTTTTTATGACCGATAATCACAACAATATCACCTATCATCTGGATTTTGTTATCTTCAACAATAATTCCATCTCCATCATTACCCGCATATATTGTTGTTCCTGTTGTTTTAGCATAATTATTAACATCTTTATTATAATCTTCGTTCCAACGATCGAAATGAGGTCAAAAGTTAAAATTAACAAGTTGTAAGGCTTCTACTTCTTCATCAGAATCTCCCATAAACATCTGAAATAACTTCGTAGATTTTCCAAGTTGAACAGCTCCACCACTTACCCCTACAATAATCCCGTCTTGATTAGAACTATCACATAGTACTTTTTCCATATTGCGCTGTTTGAGAGCATTCCTAAACTTAATCGGGTTTCCTGCAGAAAGGTGAATAATATCACGTTTTAGTAATTCTTCAACCTTCGATGATTTACATTCACTATGAAGGTCAAAAAACATAAAGTCTTAAATTCCATAATTTCGATATTATTGAAATTCGTCCTTTCTTTATCCTCCGCAGAAGGAATATAACCTATTTTGACATTTTTAATATCCATACCATCTAAAAGAATATTATCCAACCTTTGATTGCCTAAAGGCTCAATTATTTGGTCACTATAAAAGAATATTTCCCCCAATTTAAACACCTCTTTTGCGCAATTTCACCTCCTAATAAAACTATCTCTATTTATAATTTCATTCATTTTTACATAAAATCACAAATCTCCTTAACTTATATTCATTTTCAACATATCAAATAGCAATTCAATTAACATAATAATTAACACGCTGACAATAGTTGTCGTCAATATGTGAACTTGATTGTGAATTGGTATGATAATTCACCTGAAAGTAATAGAAGTATCAATCAATTTGGTAATTCTTTTTCACACACTGAATTTCACCTACCAAATCGGATGTTAACCACCTTTTTGACCTATATACCCCCATTTTTTTTCATATAATACCTCTTTGCCAGATACTAAAGCCAATAGGTACTAGTTAAACGCATATGTCGATTTTTTCCTTTTAAAATTTGAAACACTCCGTATAGAGTTAAACCAAGCGCAACAACCCCGAGCATCCACTGTCCGTATGGCTGCTGAGCAATTTTTGAGAGCGCTCCGTCTAGGCCTTTTGTATTTTCAGAGTTAGCAGTAACGGCGGTTACCATTATGAAATACCCCATGATCAGCAAAACGATGCCCCTTGCGAAAAAACCAATCTTTCCAGATTTTCTACTAAACTCATATTCTTTCTCATCCATTTCATTCTGCTTAAACTTCTTTAAGTACTTCTCTTGATACGCTTTATACATTTCATAAATTGCGTAACCTATCATTATTAGACCTATCATCCCAATAATCCATTGACCAAACGGTTCTGAGAGTAGTTTTGCTGAGAGTGTTTGCTTTGAATTCGAATCACCACTAGATTCACCTGCATTTAACGCAAGTGAGAAGGCTTTGTAAGCCAAGATACCGTACACTATTCCATTAAATGCAAAAAACACTCTTCTAAAAATTGATTTAGTGTCAATCCCTTCATGATCGGGATCCATTGCTACTTGAATGATTCTCCACATGATTAAACCTACAAAACCGATTCCAATAATCCACAACAGGATTTCTCCATAAGGTTCATTGGCAATAGACGAAAGTGCACCAGTTGAATTCGTAGTTTTACCTCCAACCCCTACTGCCGCCATCAAAGCTAAGATTCCAATAAGAATATAAACCAATCCTTTGGCCATATAACCTGTTCTTGCTGCTATTTTCACCCACGGTTTTACATCATTGGTTGCATGTTTCGCTTGTTGTTTTGCACGAGCTGCACTATTTATTCCCGTCATGATCTACTTACCCTCTCTCCCATCAAATTCTTTCTAACCTCCTTCCCTTTTCTTATAATGAAGAAACATTTTTTAACAAAAAAAAGCCCCTATCACTTAGATAAGGACTAGACTTAACACCTTAGGGGACCCAACCATTTTATCAGTCAGTATATCACCTAGTAAGGTCATACTAACTTCAAATCGAACAGTGACTGATTTACGTTAGTTCCATATCTAACATAAATTTGCTATTTCGTACTTTTTGCATTTACCAGTTCAGGATTAGCTTAGTTTTTGAATACTCATCGCCTAAATATTCAACCTTTTCTGTCATGCCTTACAATTTCTGTTTCTACCCTCTCATGATTGTCTTTCTCTTATGTGGAACCTACCATCTTGTCCGTTGATATTTTGGTATAGGGAGATCTTTTATCTATAAAGCTAGTTAAGATGGGCTTTAAGAATTAAAGTTGAACCCTATTCCGGATGTTCCGTTATCCCATGAATTAGAGTAAAATATAGAAAACTGTGAGAACATATAAGATATTCGATTCTGATAAACCGTAGAGTCTGAACGGTCAACTTCTATCTCTCAGGTAAACATCGAAAGTAAGGTGAATAGAAAGGAACTTCTTCAAAAAGTAAATAGAAAACCCTCGGTAAGCGCTTACATTCTCTTGTAAAGAAACAATTTGTATTTCGCTCATCCTATGGAACGAACATGATATGGTTGAGCCTCCTAAGGTGAGAAGTTTGTTTGTTGTTTTGTATTTTCTTTACACTTATAGTTTACCACGAATTCGTAAGAGTACACAGGGGATTTGTGGCTAATTTGTGAAATGAATCACAATTATCTTAAGGGATTTTTTTATTGCTTTAGCGAATTAAATTATGTAAAATCTATTCATATCATTTTCAGAAATATACGGGGGAAATATCCATGAAAAAAAGATTCAATTAGCAACTTTTGGCGGAGGCTGTTTTTGGTGTATGGTTCAGCCCTTCGATTCGTTACCAGGCATCTTAAAAATAGAATCTGGCTATATGGGTGGGCAACTCTCAAATCCAACTTATGACGAAGTGAAAACAGGAAAAACGGGGCATTATGAAGTTGTACAAATCACTTTTGATCTTACTCACTTTTCTTATCAACAATTATTAGATTTGTATTGGCCACAAATTGATCCAACAGATGATGAGGGACAATTTCACGATCGAGGGAATCAATATCGAACGGCCATCTTCTTTCATAATAAAAAGCAAAGAACAGCTGCTGAGTACTCCAAGAAGTTACTTGAAGAGTCCAATCGGTTTCAAAAGTCTATTGTTACTGAAATTTTACCTGCAGCTACTTTTTATCCAGCAGAAGAAATTCACCAACACTATTATAAAAAAGAACCAACCGCTTATAAGCAAGATCGTCAAAAATCAGGTCGAGATGAATTTATAGATGAACATTGGCCCAAACAGGATGTGGTGTAACTAGAAAATCTCAGAATAACTCTAGCTCAACCAATAGGCATTAACTATTTTAACCAGTGTATTTACTTACTAAATGGATAATATCTCAAAGAATGTTGTCTTTCGGAAAAGTATAGATTCCTGTTAAATTAGAGTTTGCGGGGCATCTTTTCTATTTCCCCCTACGAACCACATACTTGAGGGGGGGAGTCCTTAAAAAATTAGATTAAAAAGAAAAAATTCCTTTTAAAATAGCCTTTTAACTACACTCTTCCCAAAAAAAAGCCCCATCCGGCTCTTTTTAGGCTATATTATTCATTTTATCCAGTTCTTTCACTAAAAGGTAATATTGTATCCCTCTTGCTTTTTCAGCCGCGCTATTACTTAAACGAAGGGCTTCATTTCTATTGCCCTTTCGTTTAGCCAATTCAGCTTTAAGCGCATCTTTCATCCACTCTTTTTTTATCTGTGTTAATTTTTCATTAATTACTTTTTCGGATTCTCTAATCATGATACTAAACAATGTGTCATAGTATAAGCGATACTCTCTCTGTGGAATGTTGTCGATGTCCGTTTTCAGGTTTTTTAGGTCATTTTGATGAAGAGACGCTATGACCGTGAATAGGGACATATGTCGACTATTTCTATACTTTTGTTTTAATAATAACAGGGACTGTTGAATCTCTTCTTCCTTCCCGTTTCCAAGTGCATAATACAGTTTCATCATCGGTTGCTTATCGTTTTTTTCTAAAAACCGGTCAATTCTATTTATATTTTTAGAGTAATAAATACTATAAATAAATGGTAAATAAAGATAAAGCAACACTATACAAAAAATGAGAAAGAATGACACTGGCTCAGGAATGGCTAAGAACCGGAACACTATTGTCAAACAAAAGGCAAGAATTAGACTTGTGATGAATTTTGAAATACTCATTAGGTTCTCCTTAAAGTTCAGTATAAATCCTATTATAACAAAACAAAGGTGAACAATATTAATTAATTCAGCAAAAAAACAGCTGTTTTTTTGCTGAATTATCTTTAACCAAGGCTTTTCCCGTATGCATTTTGGCTATTTCACCTCATTTTTGATTGACCATCCATTTCACTGTTGGTTTCCCTCAAAAACAAAAGAAAAAATGCCCCGAAACAAAGCTATCTCTTCGCTTATAGATTAGTTCGAAAAGCAACAAACTATGCAAAAACAATCTTAACCAATATCCCTTTTCTTTAAAAAATACCTTTGTTCTTCTTCAATTAAATCCGCTGTCAATTGTCCTGAGAGCGTCACCATTGGTACTCCTCCGCCAGGATGTGTGGATCCTCCAACAAAGTACACATTTTCTAATACATTACTTTTATTTGGAATTTTAAATCCACCATTTAGCTTTCGGTCCGTGACCACTCCGTAAATTGAGCCCCCATTGGATCCGTACAAGGATTGAAGGTCATTCGGTGTGAACTGATATTCAAACTCGACGTGTTTTCGAATATTTTTCAAACCCATTCTCTCTAATTTCGTAAGAATCTTGTCACGATATGCCTCCTTGTAGTCCTCCCAATTCTCATTTTTTTGTAAAGGAGGAACATGAGTTAAAACAAAGAGATTTTCTTTCCCATTTGGGGCTTGTGAATCATCTGATTTTGCTGAAACCCCAACATAAACTGTTGGATCATCAGCCATCCTCTTTTCATTAAAGATTTGGTGAAATTCTTCTTTTGCATCTTTTGAAAAGAAGAAATTGTGATGCGCTAATTTTTCATATGTACGATTGATTCCAAGCAGTAAAACGAGGCCAGACACAGTAGGCTCATATTTGCTTAACTCTTTTTGCGCTTTTTCGACTTCTGCATTCTGATTCATTAAATTGCTATAAAAAGGGATGGCTTCTAAATTTGAAATCACGATATCACCAAGCAATGAAACCCCATTTTCCAGTTTTACACCTTGAGCTTTTGATCCATTTGATAATACTTCCACCACTTTTGTATTCAATCGTACTTCTACTCCAAGCTCGTTCAATAACGACTCCATCGCTACAGCAATCTGATACATGCCCCCCTGTACATAATAGACCCCAATTCCTAATTGAACATGAGCGAGTTGAGTAAGAATCGCAGGTGCATGATACGGAGAGGATCCAATATACATAATTAAAAAGTTAAACAGCTGTTGCAAATGCTTATTTTTAAAATGTTTTTTCGTCGCAGCATCCATCGTTTTCATAGGGTCCATTTGTAGCAGTTCTTTCATCCCGTGCATAGAGCGTAAATCTGTTAATCCACTGATGCTTTTTTTATAAAAACTCTTCATGCTGAGTTCATACATCTTATTAGAATACTGTAGGTACTGAAAGAATTCATTCGCATCCTCATCTGACACTTTTTTTAGTTCTTCAAGCATTCTTGGTAAATCAGCTGTTAAATCAATTGTCGTCCCATCTTCAAAAAAGGTTCTCCAACCCGGTTCAACTCGCTGGAGATTCAGGTAATCATGCAAATTCTTATCGACAGAAGCGAAAAGTTTCTCTAATACCCATGGCATCGTTAATATAGAAGGACCCGTGTCGAAAGTATATCCCTCTCCTTTTCGAATATTTAATTTCCCGCCTAATCGCTCTCCTTTTTCGACCAGGGTGACCTTATATCCACTTCCTGCTAATCGGATCGCTGCGGACATCCCCCCAAGTCCGCCACCGATAATAATCACTTTTTTACTCATAACTAGCTTATCCTCCATTCCTTTGACGTTTATTCTTCCGGTCACCATTATTTCCTTTTTCTTGCTTACTTATAACAAAAGGCTGTTTTTGCAAAGCATGTTACTTTGTAAACAGATAATAAAAGATATTATAGAACTTTGCTTCAGTGCAGCTTTTTGTCTAATTATTATGGGTTTAACAATAAGCGGAGTCCATCTGAAATAGAATGAATAGCTTTAATGTAAACGAATAGATCCGACAAAAAGTTTCTATTTTCCAACTCTCTATTGATTTTTTACGACTAGGCATTCTAATTAACACACTATTAGGAGAGTAGCTCATTCACCTTATCTTAAATTGGAAGTCCTTTTTAATTGGCTTTTATCGTATAAGTTGTGGCTACTTCATCTCATTTTGGACTACATCTCCCATTTCACCGTTGATTTCCATCAAAATCAGACGGATCTAGCTACATACTTTGCGAAAACAACCTTTTAATATCAGCTCGGATTTAAAGATCTTCCCCTTGTAAGAGGACATGACCCACGCTTTTTACTTAAATTGAGAGGCATCACCACTTCGCATTAATCGAGTATCGAATTATTGGTTAATGGGTAAGATGGAGCTGTAGCAAAGGCTCATTGTTTGAAAATAGGAATTTTTAGCCCTCGATAAATATTTGCCTTATTCAAATCCATCCGTCTTATACCAAAGGTAGAAATAGCTTTTTTCATGGAAGATGGTGACCGTGGAGTTGCCGTCATGAAGGTTATCGTAAGTAGTGTTACTACTGATTGTAATAATATTATTATTGCTCCTATTCGATATAGATTTCGTCCAATAATTAGAAATAGTCTACAGAAACCATCCTTAATCAATGGTTATAAACGAGCACAAAGAAACAATAAAAAGAATCGAAAACAGCCCTATCAAAAGAAAGAAGTGAAATGCATGCTTAGTGGAATACTTTTTATAGTGATTCATAAACTATTATTTTGGCGAATTCCTACCTTTGACTTATCCGCAAAAGAAGGGACTCAAAACCAAACAAAAAAGATATCTATAATCATTCCTGCTAGAAATGAAGAAGACAATCTCAAATCGCTACTTACTTCTCTTAAGAAGCAAGCTTTTCGACCAAAAGAGATCATCGTTGTTAATGATGATTCAACGGATCGAACGAAAGAAGTCGCCTTAGCACTTGGAGCGACAGTCATTGATGCCCCTCCATTGCCTCCGAATTGGATGGGGAAATCTTGGGCATGTTGGATTGGAGCACAAAAAACTAAAGGAGAATGGTTGCTGTTTTTAGATGCTGATACGACGTTTGAAAAGAACGGCTTATGCAAGATTGCTTCTTTATTCAGTTCCAAGAAAAGTGTCGTATTTTCAATTCACCCCTTTCACATGATGAAATCCTCTATTGAAAGGTTGTCGTCATTCTTTCATTTAGTTATTTTTGCTGCTACCGGACACACCCATCCATTTTCTAATACCCAAGCTTTTGGGGGGTTTGGGCAGTGCTTATTATGTGAAAAAGATTCTTATTTTCAGTTAGGTGGACATAAATCGATATCTGGAGAAATAGTTGAAAATCTAGCCTTGCTAAACGCATTTAAGCAGCAGGGGAAAATCATCGAGGCGTATAGCGGAAAAGATGTACTGAATATGAGAATGTATTCTGCATCCCTCCCAAGTGTATTTTTTGGATGGGCAAAAAGCTTCGCTACAGGAGCCAAAAACATACAACCTATACTTCTTATCATAATACTGATTTGGATTGGAAGTCTCTATACATTTGTATCGAATTTACTTTCAGACCCAATAACCGAATCAGTTTGGCTTCTCTATGCATGGATCACGCTTGTTTTATTTAGGACATTAAGAAAAATCGGTCATTTCTCCCTTCTATCTACTTTTTTATTTCCAGTCAACCTAGGATTCTTCCTGGTTACATTTTTCTATTCACTAGTTACTACTTATTTATTAAAGCGATCAATGTGGAAAGGAAGAAATGTTGTGATTTCGGATAAAGGAGAAAAAATGAAATGAAGATTAGTCTCCTAATCGCAGGAAGTTGGCTGTTTATCCACCTTCTAGCTTCCTGGCTTTCATCCAAATTTTCTAAAAAGGCAATTGAGACTTTCTCGATAATTTTTGAACCTCTTTCGTGGGAGAAAAATGATGCCTTCTATCGAAAATGGAAAATCAATCGATGGCAAAAAAGATTGCCGGATGCCAGAAATCTTTTTTTCACACATATTTCAGGAAAAAAATTCCATAGAAATCAGGTATTATTCGAACAGCTCATTCTAGAAACGAAACGCAGCGAGTTAGCTCATTGGCTACAAATTCTACCTTCCCCATTCTTCTTTTTGTTCGGAGACTGGAGACTCGGATTTTTGATGGTTGTTTATGCTTGTGTATTTAATTTTCCTTTTATTCTGATTCAACGATATAATCGAGTTAGGTTAACATCTTTAGTGCGTAGACCGGCAATTCAGTTTGCTAAATCACTGTCAACCTCAAATCAACTTCGTTAAAGATGTAACCTATTTTCTCTTTTTTCGTCTATATAGATGGAGGTGCTCTCTATGAAAAAAATATTAGTATGCTTATCATTGAGCCTGATTCTTGCAGCATGTGGGTCTGTTGATTCTACAAGTGAAAATAATTCCAATAACCAAAAACCACAAGGAGAGGAAGAAATGAATGAAAAAACGCCCGAATCAAGCAAAGAGCCTGCTGGCATTATCGCAGGTGAGGTAGTCCCTACACTTACGGAAACATCAGAAAATGGCACTACTACCTTTCAATTCATGCTTAAAAACCAGACTGAAAAAAAGGTAGTTCTTCACTTTAGTAGTGGACAACTATATGATTACGAACTTCGAAATGAACAAGGGGAAATCCTGCTGAAATACTCAGAAGGAAAAATGTTTACACAAGCTCTTGAAGAAGTGACTCTTGAACCTGGAGAAGAATGGACCATCCCTCTCTCCTTTAAGTTAAAATCAGGTTCTTATACTTTTACTTTTTGGATGAAAGCAAAAGAGAATAATTATAAACAAAAAGTTTCTTTTACAGTTAAATAATCACCGAACATCCATCACGCAGATATTGTGGCATGATGGTTGTTCTTTTTCTATGGCTCTTTTCGTATACATTGTGACTATTTCATCTGATTTTTGACTAAATCCTCCATTTCACTGTTGATTTTCATTAAAAATAGATGGATCCAGCTTCAGTGGCTTGCGGCTCGGGGTCAAATGAAAAACCCTCCAGCGATGCAGGCATCACTTCCGAGTTCTTCATTTGCCTGACGCCGCAGGGCAGCCACTTCCGCTTTTCGTAAATGATGCCCGAAATAAAGCTATATCATAGATAATAAATTGATACGAAAAGCCACAACCTTTGCGAAAACAGCCAGTTAAATATAAACTACAAGGAGACTTCTATTGAGTCTTACTATCTAATATCTCTCACCATCCTTGTGATTCTTCACTCTTATCAGTTAAGCATCAATATATCACGAATAATTGGCTTAATCCCGTTCACCATAAATTCGATGGCAATAACCATAACAATTAACCCCATTAACCTCATCAAAACGTTATTTCCAGTTTCGCCTAAAAACCGATACAGTTTGCTTGAATTTCTCAAAATAAGATACACAAGTAAACTTACCAGCCCGATCGCCCCAATCAAAACGACTTGTTGACTAAATGAAGAAGTTTCTTCCATTAGAACAATGGCGTTGGTAAAAAACGACGTAAAATAGAAAAGCATAAGTTCAAAAGATATACTCATAGTTTTTCCCTATCCTTAAAGTGGTTTTCGAAACACGTAGCTTGCTTTCATGTATTTTCCTTTCTCTTGGTAAAATCGGTGGGCATCTCTTCGTTGAATCCCTGTAGATAATACAATATTTTCACAGCCGCGCTGCTTCCCCCAACTTTCAACGGAACATAATAGCTCTTCACCGTATCCTTTCGATCGATAATATAAAGAAGTCACCAAATCATACACATATACATGTTTCCCGTCATAATAATTAGTTAAGATCACGACTCCTGCTAGGGCGACGGGTTCTTGATTAGCCAATAGCACCATCATACAATATCCTTGATCAATTAATTCTTTTGTCATTGTATAGAAACGATTTTCATTAATGGCCGGTCGTAACTCTTGAAGAAGTGGGAGAAATGGAAGCATTTCTTCTACCTTATTCAGTTTTAAAACGTGATTTGTTTGCATTTAATTACCTCTCTTTCCATTTTCATGCTCCAAATATTCTACAAGAAATTCTTTATTAATAGTGTGAATATTTTTAGGTTTGGCTATTTTTCGCGAAAATTATCACATTTCGCAAAAGGGAGTAAGTCGACAGGTAGGAGAATTGACTGTATATTTCGTAACATTCTTTTTCAAATCAATTAAAGATAAAACACAAGATTGTCATCCATTTTTTTCTATATCACAAAGGTTGCGATAAAAGCCTTAGACAAAAAGAGCTATTCTTGGTTAAGAATAGCTCTCTTTGTTAATTATTCCGTATCAAACCACCTAAGTAAGATGGGATAAGACTTATTTCCGTTCTGAATAATACGTCCATCCATCTTCTTGATAGACACGTCCATCTTTCATGAGGTTGCTTAATCCCCGTTTAAAGGCCCCTTTACTCATGTTAAACTTCTCTAGGATGATATCAGGCTGAGTTTTATCCCAATATGGCATAGCGCCGCCTCTTGTTTCCATATACTCATAAATTTTCTCCGCGTCCGCGCTCATCTGGTCTTGTTTGAATGGCAAGAAAGAAAGATTAATCGTTCCATTTTCTTTTACATCCACTACGCGTCCTTCCACCAATTCTCCTAATCGTGGTTCAGTGATACGTTGGGATTCGTGAACAAAACAGCGATAACCCTCTTCTGACAGAACATACGTACCAACTCTTAACAATCGATAGACTCTGCCCTTCAGTTGCTTATTGTATAGTTTTCCTTCTGCTTTTGTCGCGATTTCTTCAATAATATTTTCAGTCGCTAATTTTCCGTACAAGCGACCATTCCCATCTGTTTCTAACGTAATATATAATCGATCACCTTTTGCAGGCCATATTTCCACGAACCTCGGCAGATCATCTGCTGAAATGAGTACATCTTTTGGCAACCCAAGTGATACAAACACACCTAACTCAGGGTGCACGTCGACAACCTCCACCCATCCGTAAGTCCCTTGTACAATCTCAGGGATTTTCATAGTGGCAGTTAGTCTACCTTGTTTATCTTGATATAAAAAGACTTCCACATCATCTCCAATATGAACATCTCCTACAACCTCTCTGTGATGTAGCAGAATTCCGTCTCCATCATAATCTGTATCGGTTAAGAAAAAGCCAAACGGAGCTTCACGATCAACCACAAACATCTCTACCGTTCCTGCTTGAAAATCGTACATATGTAACACGTCCTCTCAAAATAGTGAAATTTCCATCAGTCTAGGGTTCATCTTCACCCGTTAACAATCTCTTGAACCATTCATCTTCCGACTAGCTTCATCTCCCTCGTCATTCGATCACAATTGCACCTTCACGATTAATCAAGGAATATGAGTTAGTCCTAATTGAATACATTCATTCATTTTCACCGCATTTTAACATATCATGTTTTACGCAGTTTGTATAGGTGCATTCCTTCTATAATAAGTGCAATTCACTTTAATCTAGACAAGAAAAAATTCTTTAATTTCCTACTTTCTTACTTGGTCAAATGCTCATTCGTATGGCTCTTTTCGCAATGATTTTGGCTTTTCGAATATTAAAAATACCATTGGCTTGTATGAAATCGTGCACCTTTCCTAATGAAAAATTCTTTATTTCTAGATGAGAAGTAGGAATTCAATAAAAAAGCCATACTGCCTATAATTCTTTGTGCCAAGAGCAACTAAGTATACGAAATGCTCCAAACCTTACAAAACAGTCTTTTCAAAAAAAAATCTAGTGAAATCTTCACTAGATTTTTAATCGTACTCATCCGACTTCAACTTTATGAACATTAATATATCCAGAATTAGAATTTTCTAAACCCTCTTTAATTACATATTGTTAAATGTTCTCATTTGATCTTCATTCACTTTTAATCAAGCTGTTTTCGCAAAGTTTGTGGCTTTTCGAATCAGTTGATCACCTATGATAAAGCTTTGTTTCGGGCTTATTTACGAAAAGCGAAAGTGGCTGCCCAGGGACGGCAGGCATCTGGCAGAACACGAAGTAAAGCCTGCTTCACGCAGTGGGCTGACAAATGCCCGAGTCCCTAGCCACTGCAGCTAGACACGTCTGTTTTTAATGGAATTCAACAGTGAAATGGAAGATTTAATCAAAAATACGATGAAATAGCCACAATGTATACAAAAAGCCTTTAATGATTATAATTCAGCTATCACTCGCTATCAGAATCTGTCGAGTTAAATACATCTTTACTTCGGATATACTCCACATCCTTAACACCTGTACGAAAATTAACTACTCTTGCTGCGGCAAAGAAAAAATCCGATAAACGATTTAAATACTGCAATGCAAGCGGTGAGGTGGATGCATCCAATTTAGACAATTGAACGACAAGTCTTTCTCCTCGACGAGTCACAGTCCGAGCGATATGTAAGCTTGCTGACGCTTCATTTCCACCGGGAAGGACAAATCGTTGGAGTGGCGGGCATTCATCGGTGTACTCATCAATTCTAGATTCTAGGTAGTTCAGTTGATTTTCGCTGAATACGGTTGGGCGATTGGTGTTAAGTGTAGCCAATTCTCCGCCAAGGTCAAATAATTCATGTTGAATCTTTTCTAGATCTTTTTGTATATCACGAACTGCCTTTTCTTTAAGTTGTGCACGTGCTTGTCCGACAAAAGAATTGATTTCATCCACGGTTCCATAGGCTTCCACTCGTAAATCATCCTTGTAAACACGTCCGCCGATGACACTTGTTTTCCCTTTGTCTCCACCTTTTGTATAGAGTTTCATTTGTCTCCTCCTTTGGTATTAAAAGCAGTATTTTTTTGAATCGCTTCAATAGTGCATTCATAAACCTTTCTTCCAATCATACTTCCTAATTCAGTAGCACTTCCAGCATAAGCTGAAAATTTTCCTTGTTGTGTGGCAGCTACTAAAATGCTATCTGTCGGTGTACCTGTCGCAAGAGTAGATGTCCGCTTGTCTTTAATGCTTAAATCAAAAAATGCTTTCGACTTTGCCTCGGTTGCGGTCATAATACTCTGCAAAAACGCTTCTTGCGATAAAGAGCCATTAATGAAAATCATCGTATTTATCGTCCCAGGTGCAGCGGAATCAATTACATCGGAATTAGACGCATCTCGAGCATGGCCAATTCCCGCTGTCACAACAATAAGGAGTGAAAAACCATGCTCAACATACTCTTTTATCGAAACCGAACTCATTTCCACCGCAGTCATCATCCCTACCGTTTCTTCAACGATAAATCCTTCTTTCATTATATACTGTTTCATCTCGTCAATTGGTTCATCATGCTCATAATCGAGAGAGACCTTTCGATTCATAAACGTTTTATACCAACCCATCCCGGCTCCTATGACAGCAGAAGAGAGAACCTTTAGCGGTATGGGGCTTTGCAAAAGGATATACTTGTTCTGCACCGAAATCATTTCAGAGTGAAGGACAACCACACTTTCTTGCTGACGCACACTTGGTGAAATCAACACTTGTGGTTTCGCTACATGAGGATGTATCGTCTTTTCAATATTAGTTTTGTATACATCAAAAATCGTTCTCTCCGTTATGACATTATTAGGAGAGTCAACTTGCCGAATTTCTCCTTTATCAAGTAGAAGGAGTTGATCGCAGTATAAACTAGCTAAATTCAAATCGTGAAAAATTGATACGATGGTTAAATCTCGTTCAACAGTCCATGCCCTTAAGGTATCTAGAAGGTCTTTTTGAAAAGATAAATCCAAATGATTCGTTGGTTCATCCAATAACAAAATTTCCGGTTCTTGAGCTAGTGCTTGTGCTAAAAAAACGCGTTGCTTTTCACCACCAGAAAGCTCTTCCAAACGCGCTTTTTCATAGTGTTTAATTCCCGTCAAACCCAACACTGTTTGAACGATCCTCTCGTCTCTATCACTCCAAGACGTAAACAAACCACGTTGATGCGCATACCTCCCTAAAGAGACCGTCTCTTTGACACTATAGGATAAAGAGACCGTTGTCATTTGAGGCAAAACCGCTGTCGTTTTTGCTAGTTCTTTTGCTGAATAGTCCTGAAGATCTTTTCCTGAAATAAGAATAGAACCCGATTGGATGGGGAGTAAGCCGGTTATCATTTTTAATAGTGTCGTCTTCCCACTTCCATTTGGTCCTAATATTCCATATAACTCTCCCTTATTAACCGAAAACGAGACTTTTTTTATCACATTTTCCGAAGCATATCCACCACTAACATTACGCACTTCTATCATGATGAACCACTACTTTCATGTTTTTGTTTCATTAAAACAAGACCAAACACCGGTGCACCAATGATGGCCGTAATCACTCCAATTGGTAGTTCCGTTGGAGAAATAATGGTTCTTGACACGACATCTGCCAAAATAAGAAATCCTCCACCGAATAGCATCGACAAAATGAGCAATTGACGATGTCTTGGACCCCAAATCTGACGAACAAAATGAGGAATAACCAATCCAACAAAGCCGATTGTGCCTGATACGGAAACTGCGGCTCCAGTTAAAATAGAACCACCAAGTAAAATCATTAATTTCTTTCGGTGAACATTCACTCCTAAATATTGAGCTTTTTCTTCCCCAAAACTTAGAACGTCCAGCTCATTTGCTTGAATCCAAAGAAGGATACTTCCGAATAAAAAGAAGGGAAGTAGAATCCACACATATTGCCACCCTCTCATTGCCACGCTTCCTAATAACCAGCCAATAATTTGTCGAAGTTCATCATTTGTCAGCGCAATCATCAAGGAAAGTAAAGCACCTAAAAAGGAACTCACGATGATTCCTGTTAAAATAATCGTCTCTACTTTCATACTAATGTCAATTTTCTTAGTAAAAAATAACACGAAAAAAATCGTCAGTGAGGATGCAAAAATACTCATAAATGGTAAGGTGAATAGTCCCAAAATTGGCAGTGATAGATGAAAAAAGAGCGTCACAACCGCACCTACCGAGGCACCCGAAGAAACCCCTAATGTATAGGGGTCCGCCAAGGGATTTCGTAATAGCCCTTGAAAAGCGGCTCCTGCAATAGCAAGAGACGCCCCTACAAGTCCAGCTAATACTACACGAGGTAAGCGTATAGCAGACACAATATACAAAAACTGTTCCTCTATTTGAAAAGAAAGGAACGGTGCTACTTTCATCAAAACTAATTGAAGTATGACTGTGAACGGAACCGAAACAGTACCAATAGAAACACCTAATAGGATAGAAACAATTAAAAATACAACCGCAAAACTATACGTTAAGAATGAATTAGTTCGTAAATACCTCTGGATAAACCGCTTTGGCAACTCCCTCTACTCCTTGTATTAATCTAGGACCTGGACGTGTAACTAGATCTGAATGGATATCAAAAATCTCTTCTTTCTCCACTGCAGTTACCCCAATCCATCCTTCTCTGGCTAATACTTGACCAATTGGATCCTCTGAATAATAGCCATAAGTGGTAATAATGACATCTGGATTTAATGCAACGATGGCTTCCTCTGTCATTTGTGGCCAGCCTTCTTGCTCTCCAACTGCATTCTTAGCTGAAATCAACTCTAATATTTCATGAAGAAAGGTATTTTGTCCAGCAGTATAAATTTCTGGTGCAGGAGATATTTCAAAAAAGACCGTCTTTTTCTTATCTTCTGATATAGAATCCGCTTTTTCTTTAATCGTCAAAAGCGCTGATTTCATCTCTTCAACTTCTTGATTTGCTTCCTCAACTTGACCAGTAGCTTGACCGATAAGCTTAACCGAAGCATACAGATCTTCAAAACTATCAGCCTGATCAACAACAACAACTGCTACCCCTGCATCTTGAATTTGCTTGAGTCCTGCTTGTGCCATCGAATAGCTTGATTCATGTGCTAAAACAAGATCTGGATTTAAAGAGATGATTTTCTCGACATTAAATTCCATTCCCCCGATTTTTTCAAGCTCAAACACTTCTTCAGGGTAGTTATCAAAATCCGTCACCGCAATCACTTCCTCAGATAATCCGAGTTCAAATAATATTTCTGTATTACTCGGAATTAAGGACACAATTTTCGTTGGTCTCTCCTCAATGGTTACTTCTTGTCCAGCACTATCAGTTAAGGTAACTGGAAAAGTTGTAGTTACTAATTTTGTTTCGGATGTAGTCTCTTTCGGCTTGGTTTCAGCATCGCCACATCCACTTAACCCTAGTGATAAAATTAAAAATAAACTTATCATATAAATTCTTTTCATTTTTACTCCCCCTATTGTCTAAAATAAAAAGGCTATTTCCGCAAAGAGTGTGGCTTTTCGAATAGGGATAAACCCCTTGAAATGTATGACTTCATGCTCCTTTCCTAGCGAGAAATTTTAGATTTCTACATTACTGGGAAGAAATAACTCGAAAAAACCTTACTACCTGTTCTTTCTTTGTGATAGGAGCAACAAACTTTACGAAAAGAGCCAAAAAAACATCTTCCCAATAGAAGATGCGGTGTGTGTAAAAAGGCAAACGCTATCATTTTTTTTGACAACACGGCCTTAATACACCATCCTATCCTCGTAGGTTTTTTGGGTGCAGAGAATTAGGCAGGTCTCCTGGCTTCATGGTCATCGTTTGCTGTACCTTCCCGTGCAAGAATCTACACAGTGGATATTACAACTCACTCCCATTTACAGTGGCGGGACCGCGTTGGCTTTTCACCAACTTCCCTATTATGATAATAACCGTATTATCACCTAATCCCAACGTATTTAGTTTTTGTTTCCGCCATTAGTCATTATACACTAGTTTTTTCTCAGATTGGGACTAAATATTTTGAATTATTCTCACTTTAAAGTAATCAAATAAAACAGGCACCTTAAAAAGGTACCTGTTTCACTTACTGTTATTAGTTACTCCGAATCCTTCATATTAATTTAATAACCATGCAGAGTGTGAGAATACATACAATCTTTATGGCTGCACTACATTCAGGAAATATAGTCCACTTCGGCTACATTCCGATTAAACCTGTTGCTCTTTTTCAATGAACGTTTCTCGAATCAAGAATTTTTGAATTTTCCCACTCGCATTTCGAGGCAATTCATCGACAAATACATACTCTCTTGGGCGTTTATAATCTGCTAACAGATCACCATTTTTCAAGTATGCATCAAGATCAGCGTTTGTAAGTGCTTCGTTCTTAGCTACGATGATGGCTGTGACTTGTTCTCCCCACTTCTCATGTGGTTTCCCGAGTACAGCAACATCTAACACCTCTTCATGGGCATGAAGCGCATCTTCTACTTCTCGCGGATAAACATTCTCTCCCCCTGAGATGATCATATCGTCCACTCGATCGGCAACATATAAAAACCCTTCTTCATCCATGTAGCCTAAATCACTCGAATGATACCACCCTTTATATAACGCTTTTTCAGTAGCATCATCCCGATTGAAATAACCCATCATGGTGCAAGAACCACGAATAATGATTTCGCCCACTTCTCCTGGTGCACAGAGATCATCAGGCTCAGACGGCCCACCCTCATTCGGTTTCACGACGCGAATTTCATGATTATACGCCGCCCGTCCGGCAGAACCTGTTTTCGTAAGTTGTTCATCTTGAAGCAAGAAAGTAACCGCGGGTCCCATTTCCGTTTGACCATATGCTTGGATTAACCCTATGCCTAACTTTTCATCAATGGCTTTCACAAGTACTGGAGGCATTGGTGCTGCTCCGTAAAGACCGATTCTTAATGATGAGGTATTGAATTGATCTAAATCATATTGAAGTAGCATATTCCACATCGTCGGAGCGGCAAAGAAGGTAGTAATTTGTTCTGAATTAATCACACCCAGCACACGTTCTGGATGGAATTGATGCAGAATGACGTTTTTCGCCCCTGCTTGAACACGCGGTAAGAAGCAACAATGTAGTTCCGCACAATGAAACATTGGCGCAGTGACCAAACCGATATCATTTGAGGAAATACCTAAGACCGCATTACAGATTAAACTTTGTTCAGCCATATCTCGGTGGCGATGGAAGACTCCTTTCGGTCGCCCCGTTGTTCCACTCGTATACATAATGGCATAGGGATCATTTTCGTTGACCTCACATTCATCCCACTCAGCTGTACAGGCATTAACTGTTGTATCATAATTTTTAGCGAACTCAGGCTTTTTATCGCCTGTATACCAAAAAATAATAGAAGAGAAATCATCAGCAAGGCTTTCAATAGGACCAGAAAGAGCTTCTTCAAATAAAACTACCTTCGGCTGGCAATCTTGAAGAATGTACTTAACTTCCTGTGCTTTCAAGCGGAAATTTATGGGATTTAAGACCGCTCCTACTTTGCCACAAGCAAAGAAAATCGTTGCAAGTTCTAACGTATTAAATAGAAAAGTGGAAACCCGGTCCCCCTTTTTCACTCCTGCAGCCTTTAGCGCGTTGGCTGCTCGGTGAACTTCCTGTTGCCATTGTCCATACGTCCACCGTGTACCTGTTTTTTCTTCTATGATTGCCTCTTTATTTCGGAATTTACTAACTGTCTGATCAAATATAGAGCCGGTTGTTGCGTACATTCAATCTCCTCCTTTTATTCTGAAATAAGTTCTTGGCTTAATTGGTCTCGTAGAGCACGCTTCAAAAACTTCCCAACTGAGGTTTTCGGAATCTCATTTAGAAAAATAATATCATCGGGTAACCACCATTTTGCAAATTGAGTAGAGAGGTAGGATAAGAGTTCGTCTTTGATCGACTCTTCGTACCCCTCTTGCAGCACAACACATGCCAGTGGTCGCTCTTGCCATTTTTTATGTGGTACAGCAATCACCGCTGCTTCAAATACGGCGTCATGAGTCATTAGGGCATTTTCCAAATCAACCGACGATATCCATTCTCCGCCACTTTTGATCAAATCCTTCGTTCGATCAGTAATTTTGATATAACCGTCCTTGCTTCTCGTCGCGATATCACCGGTATATAGCCAACCGTCTTTAAAAGTTTCTTTGCTCCGTTCATCCCGGTAATATTCATGTGCCACCCATGGACCACGAACGATAAGTTCTCCCATCGTTTTTCCGTCCCAAGGAACCTCACCATTTTCATTAATAATTTTCACATCTAGACCAGGTATCACCATGCCCTGCAGTGCTCTTGTATTTACACGTTCTTCCATAGAAAGGGTATCCATATTACTCGTTAATGTTGAAAGGGAGACGATCGGACTTGTTTCAGTCATGCCATAACCTTGGATAAACGGAATGTGGTACTTTTCTTCAAAGGCCCTGATAATATTTTTCGGAGCGGCAGATCCACCGCATACGACCGCTCGTAAACTACTAATGTCGTAATTTTCTTTTTCTAACAAATTCACAAAAGCAAGCCAAATCGTTGGCACGCCAGCCGTAATTGTCACTCCCGCATCTTGAATTAAAGAGGCTATCACATCAGGAGTCATATTTGGACCTGGCAACACTAGACTCGTGCCAAACCAGACTGCAGCAAATGGTAACCCCCATGCATTTGCATGAAACATGGGTACAATCGGCATACATACATCTCGCTCAGACAAGGCAATCGTATCTGCTAAGCCTGTGGCCATAGCGTGAAGAACGATGCCTCTATGGGTATAAACGACTCCCTTTGGATTACCAGTTGTAGCCGAGGTGTAGCACATACCAGCGGGTGTGTTCTCATCCAAATCTTCCCTAAGTGGAAAATCTTCGTCTGCTTCTTTTAATAACTCTTCATAGGAGTAGACGGATGGTAATGTTGTCTGAGGAAGGGTGTCATTGTCCGTCATAATGATATACTTTTCAACCGTTTTCAACTCATGTTGAACTTGTTCGATAAGAGGAACTAAATCCTCATCTATTAATAATATTTTATCTTCAGCGTGATTAATCACATAGGCAATATGTTCAGGTGATAAGCGAATATTCACCATATGAAGAACGGCTCCGGTACACGGGACACCGAAATACGCTTCCAAATGACGATGATGATTCCAGGCAAAGGTAGCTACTTTGTCGCCTTCTCTCATCCCAAGCTTTGTCAGTGCACTTGCTAATCGTCTTGTACGCTTTGCATATTCTCGATACGTAAAGCGGTGGATACCACTGAGGGTTCTTGAAACCATTTCCTTATGTGAAAAATAATTTTCTGCTCGATTCAATAAACTCGTTAATGTTAAAGGAGTATTCATCATTCTTCATCACGCTCCACTTTTTTTATTCCTACTAGACTAGCCGTATGCTCACCTGGAGTAGGAGCAGATGTTCTCGGTGTAGTACCTGAAGTAAAGATGGTTACTTTATCATTAGTGTATTTGACTAAACCACGAGATTTTCCGTACGGATTCTTCAATACCTCTTCGATTTCTAATACAGGAAACAAACAGCAATCATACTTTTCGCCTATGTCGCTCCATTCATCCATCGTCTTTGTTAAAAAATGGGCTTTGATTTCTTTGTAGGGTTCATTGTCATTTTGCGCCTCGGCAAAGGCAATTGACTTCCAATCTTGTTTTCCGACGGCCTCACAAAAATTCGCCCAAAAATGAGGTTCTAGGGCCGCAAGAGACACGAACCGTTGATCTTTCGTTGGGTATATGTGATAGCAAAGAACACTCCCGTCTAAATAGGGTGGGCCATAACCGTTGTTTTGTATCGTTTGATAGGATGCATGGGCTGTGAGCATGGTGATCAAAGTGTCGTTTAAAGCCACATCTAAATAGCTTCCTTTTCCTGTTCGCTCTCGCTGAAGTAGAGCGGCCAACACTTTTTCGCTTGTTGCTAACCCACCTGCAAAATCAACCGTTGTAAACGTTGGATGTATAGGTCTACCTTCCCTGTCTTTATGTTGAGATAAGAGACCAGATAAGGCTTGATAGTTCAAATCATGGCTGCCTAATTCAGCCCATTTTCCTTTCTGTCCAAAGCCAGATAACGAACAATAAATGATGTCGCTTTTTATTTTCTTAACATTTTCATAATCCAAGCGTAGTCGTTTCATCACTCCTGGTCTAAAGCTTTCAATAATCACATCTACGGAGGAAAGTAATTCATAAAGGGCGAGAATATTAGCCGACTTTTTTAAATCCATCCTAATAGATTGTTTATTCCGATTATTGGCTTGATAAACAAGACCTCCGGCGAGATGTTGAGCTGGATCTCCGTTTGGTGGCTCAATTTTGATAATTTCTGCACCTAAATCAGCAAGCCGTAAAGTCGCGTAAGGGCCAGGTAAATAGTTGGTAAAATCAAGTACCCGGATGCCTTCTAACATCACGTATACCAGCCCCCATTGATATGTAACACTTGTCCATTCGTATAATTAGATAAAGGAGATGCCAAATAATAGATACCAGCAGCGGCTTCCTCTGCTGTTCCAGCTCGTTGTTGCGGGATAGACTGTTCAAACATTTTTTTCACTTTCTCTGGGATACCAACCGCGACCCCATTCACCGTTTCTCCCTTTTCTTTCGATTGTGTTAAGCGAGTATCGATCAATCCAAATGCAACAGCATTGCAATTCACATTAAAAGGACCCCATTCTCTTGCCACTGTTTTCGTTAAACCAATCAGACCTGCTTTGGCTGCTGAGTAATTGGCTTGACCTACATTTCCCATCACACCAGCAACCGATGATACATTCACAATTTTCCGGTAGTTGACTTCACCGTTTGCAATCTCCTTTTTAGCCGCTTCTCTCATATAGGGAGCAACAGCCCTAGTTAACTTAAACGGAGCAATGAGATGGATGTCAAGCATAGCTTGAAATTGTTCATCGGACATTTTATGAATCAAGCTATCCCATGTATAGCCAGCATTATTAACGAGAATATCAATCCCACCATACTCTGTAGCGGCTTTTTCCATAATCGACTCTGAAAAACCAGCTTCTGTTACATCACCGGCAAACCCTACCGCCGAACCACCCAATTCTTTAATTTCCTTCACCACGGCTTCGGTCGGTGCCTCATCCTTATCGGATACCACTATTTTCACTCCTGCTTCGGCCATTTTTAATGCGACGGCTCGGCCAACTCCTCTGCCTGAACCTGTTATGATGGCAACTTGATTATTCATCTTTTTATTTCCTCCTTTAATACATGAAACGTACCGGACAATTTTATTTCATCTTTTTCATTTAAGACATTGACTTCCCCTATTCGGATTGATTCCGTTTCTTCTTGAATGTATCCCTCAACAGTTAATTCTTCACCTGGAAAGGTCATCTTTTGAAATCGAACCGAAAATTTTCGGAGTTGCTGAGGAGAAAACCAAAAAGTTAGTGCCTCACCTGCTATTCCCATCACCAGCATTCCGTGTGCAATTACATCGGGCAATCCTGCTTGCTTTGCCACTGGATTCACCGTATGAATCGGATTGAAGTCACCTGAAGCTCCCGCGTAGCGAACAATTTGACTATGGGTCACTGCTTTTTTTTTCAATGGTGCTAATGCCGACATTTTGTTTCCTCCTAACGTTCAATTACGACCGATGTGGCGACTAGTACTATTTCTTCCTCGTCGTTGAAATAGTTGGTTTGTAGAGTAAAAAGTTTCATACCACTCTTTGCTCTTTGGTCAATCACTTCCATAACTGCAGTTATTGAATCTCCCGCACAAATGGTCGAATGATATTCATAGCTTTGTTCTCCGTGCAATACTCGTAGGGGATTCACTTCAAGGAGCGAAATCAGTGCTTCAAAGCTTAAGCCACCCCACATATCAATTACGGTAGAAAAGGTTGGAGGTACCGGGATGTCACGGTACCCTTTTTCTTTTGCAAGATCAACATCTGTATAGAGAGGATTCCGATCACCTATTGCGTGCACAAATTCAAGAATTTTCCCCCGCTCAATAGTAAACCTAAACGGCTTCGTCACGATTCCTACTTTATTTTTCACAGTAGCCACTTTATATCACCTCCAGTCTATAGCCCAATATTTTTGGCAATAATCGTTTTCATAATTTCATTTGTTCCTGCGTAAATTGCCGAAACAGGAATATCACGGAATCGTCTAGAAATCTTGTATTCTTCCATATACCCATAGCCTCCGTGAAGCTGCAGGCAACGTTGTGACACTTTTTTGGCCATATCCGTGAGCCAGTATTTGGCCATTGAGACTTTCGTCACAATATCTTCCCCAGCAATATGCTCCGCAATAAGGGAATCTAAAAAGGTCCGTCCTATTTCAATTTCTGTTTTCATTTCCACCATTTCAAATTGGATGTGTTGAAATTTCGAAATACTTTGCCCAAATGCTTCGCGTTCTTTTATATAATTCATGGTCATCTCGAACATATCCTCAGCAGCTACCTGTGCCGAAATCCCAACGAGTAGCCTCTCTTGTTGAAGTTTGTCCATTAAATAAAGAAAACCTTTTCCTTCTTGTCCAAGGAGATTTTCCTTTGGCACACGGCAATCTTCAAAAAATAATTCAGCTGTATCCTGACAATGTAAGCCCACTTTATTCAGCTTTCTCCCACGTGAAAACCCAGGTGTATTCCGCTCAACCACTAGCAAACTAACCCCTTTATAGGCTGGGCTTGCGTTGGGGTCCGTCTTACAGGCGACTAAAATTAAATCCGAATGTATCCCGTTCGTAATAAACGTTTTTGAACCATTCACGATATAATGATTGCCATCTGAAATCGCAGTGGTTTTTATATTCGCTAAGTCTGATCCCGCCCCTGGCTCAGTCATGGCAATCGCGGTAATAGTTTCCCCGGTTACACAAGAAGGGAGCCATCGTGCTTTTTGTTCTGAAGTTCCAAAAGACTCTAAATAAGGGACGACAATATCATTGTGTAATCCTACGCCTACCAAACCGGAACCCACCCGTTCTAATTCCTCATTAATAATGACGGAGTAGGCCCAATCGGTCTCTAATCCCCCGTATTCTTCCGGGAGATTCGGACATAGATAGCCTTGTTTCGCTAATTTCTCCCAAAAAGATCGAGGAACCATTCGATCTTCTTCCCACTGCTCAAAATACGGAGCCGCTTCTTTCACCAAAAATTTTCGTAAAGATTTTCGAAATTCCTCATGCTCTTCTGTTAAATAGAGATGCTTCATGCTAATCTAGCTCCTTTTTCTATGAAAGTTCTTTTCCTAAAATGGAGATAAATGATACACACTGCCATGGATATCCGCCTAAGTTATGCGTTAAGCCAATTTTTGGATCATGTAGCTGTCGTTTTTCGGCCTTACCTTGAAACTGAAGATACATTTCGTACATCATACGCAGCCCGCTTGCTCCTATCGGGTGACCGAAAGATTTCAGACCACCATCTGGATTAACCGGTATATCACCTGATAAATCAAACCGACCACTCATCACATCTTTCCAGCCCTCTCCTCGTTCACTAAAACCTAAATCTTCATAGATTACGAGCTCTGTCGGCGTGAAACAATCATGAACCTCTGCCATCGAGATCTCTTTACGAGGATTCTTGATACCGGCTTGTTTATAGGCATCTTCTGCTGCTTTTACGTTTTCACGAATGGTTGTAAAATCAAAATCCTGTGTGAGCATGCCTTCACCGGGACCAGCGGCAATGCTTAAGGCTTTTACATACATCGGATCGCTTCGGTAGTTTTTACTATCTTCAGAGCGAACAATTACAGCAGCAGCTGCACCGTCTGCAACACCAGAACAATCGAACACGCCGAGGGGAGCTGCAACCAACGGTGATTTGATGATGGTTTCCATCGGTATTTCTTTTTGATACTGCGCTTTTTTATTAAGTGCGCCATTGGCATGATTTTTCCAAGCAATTCTGGCTAGCACTTCTTTCCCTTGTTTATCGTCTAACCCAAAGCGATGGAAATAGGCTGGTGCTAACAGTGAAAACGCAGCTGGCGCGGTGATATTTGGAGCGGTTCCATCACCTGGAGAAGAATTCATTACTAAGCCGCTATAGCCAGAATCCTTCAGCTTTTCAACACCGACCACTAAGGCTACATCATACGCACCTGATGCAACTGCATAGGCTGCATTTCTAAACGCTTCTGAACCCGTTGCACACATATTTTCTACACGGGTTACAGGGATATATTGGCTTTTTAATGCACCCGATAAGGTTGTTCCCGCATAACCAGAATCCATCGTGCCAATCCAAGCCGCTTCTACATCCTTCATTTCAATCCCTGCATCATGCAAAGCTTCATAAGCAGCATCAATAATTAAATCATCTGTGCTCTTGTCCCAATGTTCAGCAAATTTAGTGCACCCCATCCCTACTACCGACACCTTATCGTGTATTCCTTTACGACTCATGATGAGCTCCTCTCTTTGGAACGACTTTCCAAAAATAATTATGAATGCCCCCAGCTTCATACAACTTTCTGAAGCTGAATTGTACCTCTGTCCCTATGGATAACTCCTCCGGTTGACAATCTGTAACTTGGGCAAGCATTCGACTGCCACCCTCGATATCAACCACTGCAAAAATACTTGGCGGGGAAACGGAACTGGCTAAATAATCAACCGTGTACGTCGCTACTTTCGCTGATTTTCCTTGAAGCGAGAAGGTGTCCATCTCATCCTTCGCAGAGCACTTAACGCACACTCGTTGACGCGGGAAATATGGTTGCCCACACTGAGTGCAAATTGATCCGGTGAGCCCTAGGTTTTGTTCCTGATTTCTCTTTAATGCAGGAGCAGAAGGAGTAGGATCACTTGGACGTCTTCCTTCATCGATCCCGATAAGTTCATGCCAGCGTAAATACTGTCCGTACGACACTTTATTTTCAGCGATGATTGGAAGCCCTTCTGACCGATAAGTCGACAGATGTTCTGTGGTTCTCAGTAAGGCACCATCACAGCCATCTCCAACTTGTAGCCAAAGGATTTGTTGGTTCGGTTTACTTATTGCAAGTGCTTTTGAGACCATAAAAGGTCCATTTGCTGTTCCAAGATGTCCAATCGAATTATCCTTCATTGTCACTAACTTCTCTTTGTCGATACGAAGGGCTTTTGCTAGATTTAGGGAAAGTTTTTGACTTGCTCCAGCAAGAATGACATAGTCGACCTTATCTAATGTGGAGGCTGCCTTAGTTAACACCTTAATAGCACATTCTTGGACCGATTCAGAAGCTGAGGTCGCGATAAAACGATCCTCCCATTGTCGGACAAATACATCTTCTCCTGTTCGCCATTGACTGATTTCCTCACTACCAACATGGGTAGATGCGACCAATTCAGCGAGAACATCTTCACCTTCTCCGAGTAGGAATGAAACCGCTCCAGCCCCCATTTCTGCTTCTAAGGGACTGTTAGGCTTTACAAGTCTTCGATCCGCCATGCTCACTAATACCCGTTCTTGTTGAGACGTGACCGAGTCAAGACCGGTGAAAAAGGCATTAGTCGAGGCTCGTAGACTATTGCCAAAATCGATCGTCTTGGTTGAAGAAGGCAATTGTAAAGCTTTTGACATGGTGACACTGCCTAGCTTCTCTTGGTACGGAGACGATGTCGAAGCAAAGTATATGCTTTGTGGTGGCTTGTTTTCCCATTGCTTTGTGAGTGGTAGTGAGGCATTGACCGCCATTGTTAGACTATCCTCATCATAGTGAGCTACACTTTTGGAACCCCTACCGGTGAGTCCTCCGTGAAAGGAAGTGATTTCCTCATTGTCCAGTCGGTGATGCGGAACATAGACTTCGTATGCTAAAATTCCTTTCATGATATTCCTCCTTTTATTTCTGCGGTTGTTTCCCTAATTTTTCGCGTAATTGATATTTAAGAATTTTTCCAGATGCGTTCCGTGGCAGTTCTTCGACAATAAAGAGTTTTCTTGGTATTTTGTAACCTGCTAATGACTGACGACAAAATGTCTGAAACTCTTCCTCGTCGATCGTTTCACCAGGCTTTGGCACAATGACGGCTGCGACCATTTCTCCCCACACCTCGTCCGGAATCCCAATGGTGGATGCTTCAAGCACTTGTGGATGTTCATACATAATTTCTTCCACTTCAATTGAATACACGTTTTCACCACCGGAGATAATCATGTCTTTCTTCCGGTCAACAATCGTAATAAAGCCCTCTTCGTCAATCTGAGCCAAATCTCCAGTATGAAGCCAGCCTCCTTCAAAAGCTTTTTGTGTCTCTTTCGGTTTTTTATAATATTCCTTCATCATCGTTTCCCCGCGGAGTACCAGTTCCCCTACGCCACCAACTTTGACATCATTCATACTTTCATCTACTACTCTTGCTTCGGTGAAAAAGAACGCTTTCCCTCCACTACCAAGCTTTGTTTTATGATCCTCAGGCATTAAAATTATGCCCCCTGGTCCACCTTCTGTAAGACCACAAAGATTGTAAAATTGCTTAGTCTGAAATAAACTCATGCTTTGTTTCACAAGTTCAGGTGCCATCGGAGCTGCTCCGTACGCACAACGCGATATTGAAGAAAGATCGTATTTTTCTTTCATTGGCACTTGTAAAAGATGCGTATACATCGCTGGTACCCCGAAGAAAAACGTCACTTTTTCTTTTTCAATCGTTTCTAACGTTTTAACTGGATGGAAATCACGATGAATCACATGGGTAGCACCTAAAAAAAAGCCCGTGATCATAAATAAATTTAACTGAGCAGAATGAAATAGCGGCGCAATATGTAAAAAGCGATCTTGTGGGTTTAATCCAAGTCCTGCCAACATGATAATCCCTACGTTCATGATTCGTTTATGGTCGAGTAGCACCCCTTTTGGTCGTCCCGTTGTCCCAGAAGTGTATAGAATTTCTAAGTCATCATCATCACTTACTTCTACACCTGGTTCTGTAAGGTTCGCCGACTTTATTTCCCTAAGTGTTTTATGGTGTGAATAAGAAGAAGGTGAAGGACAAATTACCTCACGCACAAGAGATAATCCTTTTCTAGCGTCTTCGACCGTTTCAGCCAGATCGTCGTCACAAATGACTATAGAAGAATCGGATTGTTGAAGGATGTATCGTACTTCTTTGCTTACTAGTCGGAAATTGATAGGGACCAAAACAGCGCCAACCTTAGCGGCAGCATAAAAGCAGATAGCATAATCATCAGAATTCTTCATCATCAGGGCAATTTTATCGCCTTTCTTAACGTTTTGTAGAAGTAATCCGTTAGCCAAAGCATTAACCATTTCATTAAAATCTTGGTAGGTATAGCGTTTTTCTCCATAAATAAGGGCCTCTTTGTTCGGATGTCGTCTCGCGTTCATTGACATTGTACTTCCAATATTCATCATTCTTCCTCCTTTAATTGAATATCTCTCACTAAAACTTTTACAAGGGCAGAACAGACTTCTTGGTTCTCCGCGTTTTCAATCGTCATTTGCAAAGAGAGTAAACCTTTATTTCTAGATAGGGGGTTTTTTGATTTCACTGTGATAACTCCGGCAATTACATCATTTGGTCGAACCGGTTTTTTCCATTGAATGAGTTCAGCCCCGGTTCCTCCCAGACAATCGGTCCCAAGAATATTCATCTTGATAAACTTCGCCCAAATGATTGACATCGTATGAAACCCCGAAGCAATAATTCCTTTAAAAGGTCCATGTGCAGCCTCTACCTCATTTAGATGAAAATACTGAGGATCAAACTGAGAAGCAAAATGGAGTATTTCTTCCTTTGTGATTAGAGACGGTTCTGTTTGAAAGCGTTGTCCTTCAAAAAACTGTGAAAATATCAATTTCCCCCTCCTATCAATTAACCTTCACTCCTATACATGCAAGAAGTGTGCCAACAAAGAATAGAGCACAACCCCATCCCAGCATAAAATGAAGACTGACATGAGTCCCCTTTGCCTAATGACAAGGATTGACTTATGATATAGAGTCAATTACGCATGAAACTAGACAAGACAAAACCATTTCTTACCTATATTTTTTTCTGTTAAAAAATTCAGAAAAGTAAGTTATTAATCTAAAATAGGAATCCAGCCATCTTCTGTTTTGTTCAGTTTCTGGACAAAAATAAAAAAAGTGTCCAAAATCTGGACACTTATCGAGAGGGGGTGGATAACTTCTTTAATTTTTCATACAAAGACGATCGACTAATACCTAATAGTTCAGCTGCTTTTGATTTATTTCCCTTACTGACTGTTATGGCGTCTTCAATTGCATCCCATTGAAGCTCCCTCATCGTTTGATTTGAGGGTGATGGTTTGCTAGCTTGAACATGCATAATTAAATTATCGGGTAAATCTTCTTTCTGAATCTGTCCATGCTCAGCAAATGTCATAGCCCGCTCTATCACGTTGCTCAGCTCTCGAACATTTCCTGGCCAGTGATAGGATCTCAAATACTGAAGAGCATCCTTATTTATTCCCACCACACTTGTTCCTAGAATCGAATTAAAATGCTCCATAAAATGATGTACTAACAGCTCCACATCTGTTGAGCGATTCCGAAGCGGAGGAATATGTAAAGATATCACGTTGAGGCGGTAGTATAAATCTTCCCGAAAATCCCCTTCCTCAACTAGCCTCTCAAGCGGTTGATTGGTCGCCCCTATAATCCGAACATCTACCTTAACTCGTTTGGTACCCCCAACACGATAGAACTCCTTTTCTTGAAGAACCCTTAGCATTTTCGCTTGAAGGGTTAGTGACATATCCCCGATTTCATCTAGAAATAGTGTCCCTCCGTTAGCTAAATCAAATTTTCCAATTTTTCCTTTTTGTGCCGCTCCTGTAAAGGCACCTTCTTCGTATCCAAAAAACTCGGACTCTAATAATTGCTCTGGAATCGCAGCGCAGTTCACGGTCACAAATGGTTTGCTTTGCCGTCCGCTAGAAGCATGAATAGAATGAGCGAACAGCTCTTTTCCAGTTCCGCTTTCTCCACGAATCAAAATGGTCGAAAGTCCTCGCGCCGCTTTAATGGCTGTTCGAATCAATTTTTCCATTTCTTCATCTCTTGTTCTAATATGTTCCCATTGATATTGAGATGAATCTTTTTGCTTTAATTGATTTTTATAATATTGGACTTGGTTTTCCATTTGTTCTAGCTTTTTAAGCACTTTTTTCACTTCATCTAATTGACGATAAGTGACTTTCCCTATCGCACCTATGACTTCCCCATCTTCAATAATGGGAAGTCGGTTAACGATGTACTTGATTCCTTGAATTTCTAAGACGTCGCTGACTTCAGCGTGATGAGTTTGAATAACCGAGGTGATATTTAGTTGTGGCAACACCGATGAAATTGACTTACCTAAAACCGATTTCCGTTCAATCGAAAATAACTCGCACATCGGCGGGCTGATTAATTGAATTTCCCCCACTTTGTTCACCATGACAATCCCATCATAGGCATGTTCCATCGCTGTTTCTAACACATTTTTCATCTGTTGAACGACTTTTAATTCCGACGCCATCTCTTCTGCATCTGAAACGTCTTGAAGGAAGGAGATATAACCCTTTTGATTCAACCCTCTTTCAAAAGAGGACATCCGGAACAAAACGAAATGATCTTGTACTTTTAATCGTTTGATCTTTCCTTCATTTAATGAAGGGAAAAACTCATAAAGTTTTCTTCCTTCAAGAGTTTGCTGATTCAGTAACTGTCCTGCTTTTTCATTATTAAAAAGAATGGTGTATTGTTCATCTGTCATAATTGCCCCTAATTGAGAAGATTGAAGAATCTGTTGTAGTTGATAAGAGAAAGATTGAGTTCGTTGAAACAAAGCACTGATCATATCCGTTTTAGTGAATAGGCCAATCGGACGATGTCGATCATCTACCACAACACCCGTCCCTACTGAGCTGCTTCTCACATATGCCTCCACTTGATGATAAGGAGTGTTTTCCTCAATTGCCACCGCCTTATTTATGACGTAGGGACCAATGCAATCTTTCGCCCCCAGATGAGACAGAATCATTTCATGCATAGAAGTCCGCGTAAAAACTCCACAAAGTCTTCCCTCATGGTTAATCACGGGTATCACATTAAATTTTAATTGTTTCATAATTTTCACTGCTTTTTCTAGTGTGTCCTCTTTGGTTAATGCTATGGAAATACGGGTCATTATTTCTCGAAGTATCATCTGTTTCCCCTTTCATATCATCCTATCCTTCTTTTTGTCGTCAAATTTTTATTCATTTATTCTCACAGTGCATGCTGGTAAAAAGGCTGTTTTCGCAAAGTTTGTTACGTTTCGTATCAGTTTATTATCTATGATTTAGCTTTGTTTCGGGTATCATTTCAGGTGTAATCTCAAACAGAATGCCTAAACCTAGCTATTTTCAGTATTACTAGCTACAAACTATACAAAATTAGTCTTGCAAATTTAACTCTCATAATAGATTGCTTTCTTGCATATATCCTTTATGGAATATTTTTTCTTTCTACTTGTTAAGTTTCGCTAGCCCCTACCCATTTCCCTTCATCCATGGAAGAAGAAATCTGTGTAGATTTTCTGTTTATTTTTCGATTCCCCTCACCAATTCAGCCATGACAAAGTAGAAATCCTTAAAAAATTTGCTTTTTAAGAAAGTACTAGTGGCTGAGGGATGTACCCTAAAAAAGTTATAAATGATGAATTACCTCTGCTTCTTTCTGCTATCCCCAAGTAAGGTAGAGGCATCCTTGGTTAATTCAAAAGCTGTATTTATTCGCGACATGATAGGGAATACGGAGACTATCCGCCTCTAAATATTGTATCTCGACCCATATTGTTAGGTTACAATGCGCAACACTCATCGACCAAAATTTATCATTATGCTGCGCAACTCCCGATGGCTCCATCCCAGAAAATGGTCCAATAATATACAATCCATTCATTATTTCTAGATGATAATTTTCACAAAACATAATGAATGATCATGTTTACATCACTCTAAATGAAAGAGACCTCCACTTGGAAGTCTCTTTCATTGACGATATTAATCATTTGCCAGAAGTTTACTGTCCGAACCCCCTTACTCATCTTCTTTCAATATTTCCAGCCCCTCTATATGCCTTTTACTCATAAGGTGACTTTTTTTGCGTTCTTCTACCGATGAAAAGAGGATATCAAAATCGTAATCATCTGGATACAACTCTTGAGCTGAAATGTATAAAGTTAGGCGCTTATGGTTGTACTCTCGCTTTTCTCCTTTTACTTGAACAATATAGTGTCCTTTCTCTGAAGGACCTTCGTAAACGATACCCAATTCATCTTCACTTGGAATACGGACATTATCTCCTTTTTCAAATTTTCTCACATCCTTGACCTGCTGTTTTTCTTTCTTCTCTCTTCGCAGATATCGGTTCGATGCAAGTTGCTTTTCTTTGCGCTGACGTTCAATTAGGCTGTCATTTGTTTCAAATGTTTTCTCAAATTTATACGTAAGCCTATGAGCCTTTTCAATTATTTTCTGATGCATGCCGAGTTTAAGTGCGATTTCAAAGGCTTGACTGTCTCCCCCTTCGCCAATCAATAAGCGGTAAGTAGGTTGTAGTGTTTCTAAGTCAAACTCCATTGATCCGTTAATAAAGCCTTCTCGTGTGTTGGCAAATTCTTTCATTTCATTAAAATGAGTGGTGGCAAAAAGGGTGGCTCCTTTTTCATATAATTCATCTAGAATCGCAATGGCCAAGCCCATCCCCTCACTCGGGTCCGTACCTGATCCAAGTTCGTCAATGAGCACGAGCGAGCGATCATTCGTTTGGGCTAAAATATCGATAATATTGGTTATGCGCGAAGAAAAAGTACTCAAATTTTGTTCTATACTCTGACCATCACCTATATCTACATAAATGTTTTGAAAAATACTCAATTCGCTATTTTCACCCACAGGAACTAAAATACCGGATTGAATCATTATGGTTAACAAACCAATTGTTTTAATCGTGACTGTTTTCCCACCTGTATTAGGACCGGTGATGACCAATGCATGGGTGCCATTCCCTAGCGTTACGTTCAAAGGAACAGCATCTTCCCCTAGTAATGGATGTTTTGCATTATTGAGACGGATAACTTGTGATTCATTTAAAGCTACTTTACGTCCACCTATTTTTTGACTGTACTTTGCTTTGGCAAATATAACATCATAGGTGATCATCGTTTCAGTGGCAACGGCAAGAATTTGCTCATTGTCTTCCACTAACCCAGTCAAGTAATATAAAATATTTTCAACTTCCGATTGTTCGCGAAGGCTGAGTTCCTCCATCTTTGCTTGTTGAACTGCAATCTCATACGGTTCAATATATAAGGTCGATCCACTTGCAGATAGGTCGATGACAGATCCCTCGATTTTCTTTTTGTATTCTTTTTTTACTGGGATAACGTATTTTCCATTGCGTTGACTCACCATCTTCTCTTGTAAGTAGGGAGTATATTTTTTGGAATTTACAAGATTTTGCACTTTCTCATTCAATCGCTCTTTTTCAATGGTTAACTCTTTTCGGATTTTCAACAAAGGCTTGCTCGCGTAATCATCCACTTGACCATGACGAAGACAGCGTTGAATTTCATCTTGAAGATGCGGCAATTCTTCTATTGAATATACATAGCTTGATATCACCGGAGCAATATATTCTTTGTCTTTCATGAATCGTTTTAGCTTACTGGAGTGATCCAAAAATCCACTAAGTTTCACAAATGCATCGATTCGAAGAGGTACTCCCTTATTTAATCCTCCAAAGAGAGCACCCATCCCGTCTAATCCATGAATAGGCACGGATGAACTGATACCAATTACCGCTTCAGCTTCGCCAACTTCATTTATCCAAGCCTCGATTTTCTTTTTGTGAGATGAAGGCTTTAACGAATGAATTCTATTCTTTCCTTCTGATGTTAACGCATAAGAACTGATATCTTCTTTAATTTTTTCAAATTCTAGAACTTTAAGCATTTCTGTTTTCAATTTTTTTCCTCCTAAATTTAGATACAAAAAGACCGCAAAGAACAATGTCTATTGCGGTCTTTTCAAAAGATTGAACGAAAGTAACCAAAAAATCTGTATGAAAAAAGCTATGTCTGGAAGACACAGCTAAACAGAAAATCCGTTCAGAGCTATGTGATGACCATTGTTCTTAACTATCATTTCAAACCATAGGCAAAAACACCTTGTTTTCTAAGCAGAAATGACCGTATGAAATTACGGATTAGTTAAGAACGACACCTAACATAGAACAAACTCCCTTACGTTATAAATTCCTTTCCATCATAATCGCAAGATGCTTTTTTGTCAATTTACTAATACTGTTTCGAGAGCCGAATCATATTTAGACACTATGTTCCGGCCATTATGTTTAGAATGATAAAGGGCTTTGTCTCCTAATTCAATTAACGTTTTAGGATGCACCGTCATCGAAGGAAAGTGAGAAACACCAATTGATATAGTCAGAAATAACTTCTCTCCTGAGGTTAAGGTGAATGCATAATCTTCGCACAAGTTCGGCCAGTTTTAATCCGTCACATAGATTAGTATCTGGCATTAATATGCTAAATTCTTCCCCTCCATTGCGGGAGACAACGTCTTTCATTCTCGATTTTTTTAATAAAAGTGCCCCTAGCTGTTTTAAGACGTCATCTCCCTCATTATGCCCGTACGTATCATTGATTTTTTTGAAATAATCAATATCTAGCAACATAAATGAAAGATCTTCTTTTTTCTCTTTACGTTCGACGGTCAGTTGATTAAAAACTGAATCAAAATAACGGACATTTCCTAACCCTGTAAGAAAATCGGTGGATGATTGAGCTTCATATTTTCTTAATGTCTCTTGAGACGTTTTAATATATTCAAACACATAAACAACAACAAAACCAGAGACAAATGAAGTGACCCAATACGCAGGTAAAATGTTACTTGTCAAACTCCAATCTTTAAGAATCGCACTCAATATTACTGAAAACACGACGTTTGCATACAAAAGAAAAGAAAATATTTTAATATAAAGACGGAATTGAAAAAGGTTTAAAAGTAAAATGCCCACATAGACCAAAACCATTAAAAAAAGAGCACCAATTGCAGATGTAGTAATTCCAAAGAGAATAAAACGACCAGCAATGATCACGATGGTTGCCACTAGACCAGGTATCCAACCACCGTATAGCGTGGGCAATAATACGGCTATATGTCGTAAATCCACAATAGTTTCTTCCGTCACCTGAATACTATAGATCATAAGCATTATCCCTAGTCCGCCACTAGCCAAGCCTCGTAGCATCTTTTTCTGAATCGAAGAATTCATTGTAAGAAGATTATTTTTTAATATTTGAGAATAACCAAATAGGAGAGTCACGATAATCGTTATATTTACAAATAAATCACTAAGTACGTTCAAAAAATCACCTTTCTTTCTCTCTATTTCTGATTATAAGAATGAAAGGTCTTTTTGACTAATATTTATAGCCAAAAATGAACAATTGTGTAAAGTGTAATTGCTGATGCTATTGGAAAAAAAGAATAACTAAGAGGTGTTTTTGAAGAGGTTCCATGTGGGATTTTTCTTGTTTTTATTGATTTCAAATCCATCACTCTTTTCCATTTTAGTTCAACCTACTATTTTGCGGAACAGCAACTTTTTTTATTATATGCATACATCTTTGAATCGTTTACCATGAAATTGTAGTTTTTATTTTTTTCTTCCCGTGAAAGTGTTATAATACTTTAGATAAAGATATGGAGGATGAATATATACATGATTACTGTATCAAATGTCAGTTTGCGATTTGCAGATCGGAAACTGTTTGAAGATGTGAATATTAAGTTTAGCCCTGGAAACTGTTACGGATTAATTGGGGCAAATGGGGCAGGAAAATCAACCTTTCTAAAAATACTTTCAGGTGAAATTGAGGCTCAAACAGGTAATGTCTCTCTAGGTCCTGGTGAGCGTTTAGCAGTGCTAAAACAAGATCACTTCCAATACGATGAAGAAGAAGTGTTGAAAGTGGTCATGATGGGACATGCGCGTCTATATGAAGTCATGCAAGAAAAAGATGCGATTTATATGAAGGCGGATTTTTCAGATGAAGATGGTATGAAAGCAGCTGAACTTGAGGGTGAATTTGCCGAGTTAAATGGATGGGAAGCTGAGTCAGAAGCAGCTATCTTATTAAAAGGACTTGGCATTCAGGAAAACCTTCACACCAAAAAGCTAGCCGATCTAACAGGTTCTGATAAAGTGAAGGTTCTATTAGCGCAAGCACTATTTGGGCAGCCGGATGTTCTTTTACTTGATGAGCCTACTAACCATTTAGATATCGCAGCCATTCAATGGTTAGAAGAGTTTTTAATTAACTTTGAGAATACCGTAGTTGTTGTATCGCATGATCGTCATTTCTTAAATAAGGTCTGTACACATATTGCGGATTTGGATTTCAGTAAAATCCAGGTTTATGTAGGAAACTATGACTTTTGGTATGAATCCAGCCAACTGGCATCTAGGCTCACTCAAGATGCTAATCGTAAAAAAGAAGAGAAAATTAAAGAGTTGCAAGCCTTTATCGCTCGATTTAGTGCGAATGCATCTAAATCGAAACAAGCCACTTCTCGTAAAAAATTACTTGATAAAATTTCACTCGATGACATTCGCCCGTCTTCACGCCGTTATCCATATGTAGGATTCAATCCTGAGCGTGAAATTGGGAATGATTTGCTTCGTGTTGAAGGGATAAACAAAACGATTGATGGAGTAAAAATCCTTGATAACGTCAGCTTTATTATGAATAAGGACGACAAAATTGCGTTGGTTGGCGTAAATGAGATTGCAAAAACCACTTTATTCAAGATTCTTGCAGGTGAAATGGAACCTGATAGCGGATCTTTTAAATGGGGAATTACTACTTCTCAAGCTTACTTCCCTGCTGATAACTCTGAATACTTTGAGGGATCTGAGTTGCCACTAATCGATTGGTTACGTCAATTTTCTCCTAATGATCAGAGTGAAACGTTTTTACGTGGTTTCTTAGGAAGAATGCTCTTCTCAGGTGAAGAAGTAAACAAAAAAGCTAGTGTTTTATCTGGTGGAGAAAAGGTCCGATGCATGCTTTCAAAAATGATGTTAAGTGGTGCCAATGTGTTGCTTCTAAATGAACCAACTAACCATTTAGACCTTGAATCGATTACTGCTGTCAACAACGGCTTAATCAGTTTTAAAGGATCCATGATCTTTGCCTCTCACGATCACCAATTTATCGAAACAATTGCTAATCGTGTAATTGATATTCATGACAATGGAACGATTACTGATAAGTTAATGACCTATGACGAATATTTAGAGTATAAAAAAACATCCGTTTCTTAAGTTAAACTAAAAACGCTCTGGGAGATACTCTCTGAGCGTTTTTAGCTTGTGAAAATTTTTTCGCTAGGTTCTATATCTATGACAAGCCAGCAACTCTTTCTTTTGTAACTTCTAAAAAATAGTTAGCCGCTGGAGATGCTGGCTTTCGGACTGCAAGGCTAATGCTCCGAAAAGCATTTGGATCAAGCGGTATTGCCTGAATAGAATTTACAGACTTAGGAATAACCATTTCAGGTAATATACTTATCCCTAAGTTATTAGCTACCATAGAAATGACCGAACTTTCATTCATGTTTTCAAATCTAATTTGTGGAGTTATCTGATTCGCATTAAAAATCCCCAAAATGTCTTTGTAGCATTGATAAGTTGGCATGATAAATGGAGATTTCTCAAGGTTTTGAATTGAAAGTTGATTTTCATTCGATAACGGAGATTCGGTTGAAAGGACAGCTAAGAGCCTATCTTTCTTTAAATTTATGACTTCAAATGATTCTAAGTGGTCAATATTATTTAAAAACCCACAATCTATTTCCCCATACTGTAGCCACTCAACAATCTCGTCATAATTTCCTTCCATTAATTCGATAAGCAAATGAGGAAACCTTTCCCCCATTACCTTGATAATATCAGGAATCCAGGCTGCAGAGACACTTGAAAAAACACCCACTCTTACTCTTCCTTTTTTCAATCCATTGATAGCATCTACCTCTTGATGGAGCATATCATTGTAGTACAAAATTTTTCGAATATTAATTAATAGTATTTCTGCATCTCTCGTCAACTTAATTTTGGAATGACTGCGAATAAATAACGGGAAAGAAAATTCTCTTTCCAAACTTGTGATTGCATGACTCACTGCTGATTGGGTAAATCCTAGCACTTCAGCAGTTTTTGTAAAGCTCTTGAGTTCAGCTACTTTAGAAAATATTTCGTACTTCGCTAAGGACACTATCTTTCCTCCTCATGAATTATATTCATATATACCATTAATTTTATTCGCTTTCTTCATGACTTACAACCACATATACTAGACATATCATTTCATTTATGAAATTTTTAGTTTTTCGAGGAGGAGAAAAAATGCAAAACATATTAATCACAGGCGCAGCAGGTAAGATTGGAAATGAAGTTACATCGTTTTTAAGCAACCAGAAGAATTATCAACTGAGGCTTTCAGATTTGAATATTTCTGCTTTAGAAGGTTATAAAGGCATTCATGAAGTTATACCATTAAATGTTTCCGATTTGAACGCATGTCAAGAGGCTTTAAAAGGAATCGATATTGTGATTCACTTAGCAGGTGATCCATCGCCGGATGCAGATTTTTATCAATCTCTTTTGGAAAACAATATAAAGGGCACATATAATATTTTTAGAGCTTCAAAAGATAACTCTGTAAGCAAAGTCATCTTCGCATCTAGCGCTCAAACGATTGAAAATTATCCTCTCGATTACCAAATTCACCCTTTTTCACCTGTTAGACCTAAAAACATGTATGGAGTTAGTAAATGTTTTGGAGAAGCTGTTGCTGCTTATTTTGCTTATACTGAGGGTCTGCAAAGTATTGCAATCCGTATCGGAGCGTATGATGACTATAAAGAGGGTTTAGACAATCTTTCTGCTCGCGATATGAGTGCCTATCTCAGTCCTAGAGACTTTAATGATCTTCTTTTACAATCTCTAGCAGCCACCGATTTATCGCCTTTCTCGATATTGCATGGTGTTTCAAATAATCGATTTAAAAGACTTAACCTTGAAGAAACAAAGGGATTGGTTGGCTATAGTCCGAAAGATGATGCATTCGAATTAAATAAGATACCACTTTTCGATCATTAATTGTAACTAAACCTCAGATAGATAAAATTCACATTTCGATAGTAGTTACATGCTCGAAGATGTCAAACAATTTTGGACATTCCCTCTTTTATTGAATTTTAGCAGAGAGAATGTCCTATGATTTTTCAATGCTAACAACCATTCTTTTGAACGAATGGTTTATGCCAATTAATAATGACCGATTTAAGAGTAAGTATGATTTGATTTAAATAAACCAATCACTATCAATAAACCTTCAGCAAAGTTATTACAGAAACCTCTAATATACACCCTTTTAGCCAAGACTATTTGTACTTTTTGTAAAATACAAATACTCGAAGCAGAAAATTAGCACTACCTGTCAATGGGTTAAAAGCTGTTAATCTCCAATAGTTCTGACCTATAAAAGAATCATACATCTTTTTAACAACCTTTGATTCGCATTTGATATAATTCTAATCGATTGATATTTGTTCGAATTCAGGTTGAAAAATTCATTGTTTATCTTTTAATTCTTGAATTTGTTCTAAGTGTCTCTTTTCGTGATATCCAATAAAAGACACCCACTGGTCTAGTCTGATCAAACCAAACACTGGATGAACAGAACCTCTGGCTTCTAAGAGACTTCTATTTGTTTGGGATAGTACCAAAAGAAGTTTCCTACGTGAATTTTGAAGTTTGTTTTTTATTTCTTCAAAGGTGATCGATTGTTCTCTAGGATAAACAAATGATGGAGCATCTACTTTTATGGACCGATTCACGGTGTAATGCACAGGTTTGGCTTCAAGAAATTGAGTCTCCTCAGATGCTATGGTAGATCGTATAATTTTTGTAACATTTTCTTCCATTAACACTAAATGATGTAGAACTTGCATAATGGTCCATCCGTCTTTTTCAATTTCTTCATTCAATTGAGCATCAGATAAGCCATCAATCTCTTGGAGCAGTTCTAGTCGTGCATCCTTTAATAACATTAATTCTGTTTCCACCCTTACCTCCTCCTTTTAATCCATTATTAAATCGGGTACATTGGTTTTCATATGTTATTTAGAGGATGCATAGCAAAATAATTTGCCATTTCCCATTTAACTCCTTCTTCAAATAGGGGGATCATACTCAATTTTCTCTATTTTAGACAAAGGATTCTCTGTTTTGATATTCAACAATACATTGAATGAATAGGTTGCCGTATTTTTCTTGTTTTTGAATACCTACTCCTTTAATGTCCAAAAACTTTTCTAAATCTGTTGGTTGATTTGAACTTAATTCCCGTAGAGTTTTATCTGAAAATATGACGAATGGTGGAACTCCTTCTTGTTCAGCTAGCTTTTTGCGAAGATGTCGAAGGTTCTCAAATAAGTCATCATTTACCGTGATTTCCTTCGCTTTCAACGCCTCTTTCCGATAGATTTTCTTTTCACCCTTCAGGACCTTTTTGCCTGAATTTGTTACTTTGAGAATCGGGAGCTTGCCTGCTATCACTTCAATCAACCCTTGTGAGATAAAATAGTCAATTAGTCTACTCACTTCTTTTTGGGGACGCCCCTTCATTAGTCCATAGGTAGATAAGGATTGAAAGCCAAAGGTCGATATCTTCTTATTTTTTGATCCTGTTAAAACGTGAGCGATCATCGTATTACCAAAGCGCTCCCCCATCCTAAGCATACAGGAGAGAACCATTTGAGCTTCTTTCGTAATCTCAACTTGTTCTCGGTTATCTTGGCAATTTCCGCAGCTTCCACATGCAGGATGATCTTCCTCCCCAAAATAATTCATAATAAAGGTATGGAGGCAATTTTCAGTGTGGCAGTAATCTATCATGTATTGAAGTTTTTTTAATTCAGCGTTTTTGAGTTGTTCCTGACTTAATGATGAATCAATTAGAAATCGTTGAATCTGAATATCTTGAGGAGAAAACAACAAATAACATTGACTATCTTCTCCGTCTCTTCCTGCTCTACCAGCTTCTTGATAATAACTTTCCATGTTTCTAGGCATTTGATAGTGAATGACATATCGAACATTAGACTTATTTATACCCATCCCAAAGGCATTGGTAGCAACCATCACTAATGTTTCATCTTGAAGGAATTCTTCTTGCATCTCTTTCCTTTCTTGATGGGACAATCCACCGTGATACTTCCCGCAATTAATACCCTGTTGTTGTAATTTTTTGTGCAATCTTTCCGTTTCTTTTCTCGTTGCACAATAAATAATTCCGGACTCCAATTGATTTTTCTTTGTAAATTCCATTAAAAAGCGGTCTCGGTCTTGATCTTTAATCACCGAAAAAGCTAAATTTGGTCGTTGGAAACCCGTTATTAAACAATTTTGGATTGGGATATTTAGTTGATCGCATATATCTTTTCGAACCTCTTCGGTTGCTGTAGCCGTTAAAGCAATGATTCTTGGAGTTTGAGTCAGTTGACTTAATAGTGTTTTGATTTTCATATAGCTTGGTCGAAAATCGTGTCCCCATTGTGAGATACAGTGGGCTTCATCGATTGCTACCAATGGGATATTTACTTCCTCTAATTCTTGTAAAAAGGACGGAATTTCAAGCCGTTCTGGGGCAATATAGATTAGCTTATACTCACCCTGCTTTAAATTGTGAATTCTCTCCTTTGTCTCACGCGCAGACAATGTGCTGTTAATAAATGTAGACGGAATCCCCATAGCAATTAAGGCATCTACTTGATCCTTCATCAGCGAGATTAATGGCGAAATAACTACTGTCGTTCCTTCAAACATAAGCGATGGAATTTGATAACAAAGGGATTTCCCTCCACCTGTGGGCATGATAACAGTCGCTTTCTCTCCCTTTAAGACCATCTTAATTGCTTCTTCTTGGCCATCACGAAATGAATCGTACCCATAATATTTTTTTAAGTATTCTTGCGCAATCGTAAAATTCATATCTAATCCTTTCTCGTTTCAGCACAATTAATTTACTTTTATTTTACTATAAAACCTCTCTTTACGCTTTCTTTATGGCATAAAAGATCTGCACCTTTTTTTATGTATCATGAAGTATTCAGATTGAATTTGAAGGCAATCAACCTCTATGATAGATGTTACATTGAAGGAGATACAGTAAAAAATCCCATTGGTTTATAGCTATCACGATTTCCTTGCTGTCTCGAAAACAGTCTTGAGTAAAACTGTGGTCTCCCCTTTCGAAAGTCTATAATTACTTGGCATAAAAAAGTCCTCCGCTTAGAGGACTTTGGTGTTTAAAAGGGACAACTCGATATTCTCCTTATAATTCTTTCTAATTCTCATGTAAAAATCTACGATTTTCTCATTAAGAAACTGGTATTTTTCAGGTACAACTGGCAATCCATCTGCTTGTGCTTGGGAATATACATGTTCACGATGACCAACAAACCGTCCACAAGGAATTTTTACGTTGTTGGCAATTATTGCTCCATGCATCACGACACATGAACTCCCTATCTCTGCTTGGTAAATAAGAACGTTTTGCCCTATTAATGAATTCTTTCCTATAGATAAAGGACCATGAGCCATTGTATTTTCTAATATCGTAACATCATCATCTACATATAGGCTGTATTTTTGAATCCCAATTTCAACAAATCTCAATGGTTGACACTGAAGCAAACTATGATCGTGGATATTCGCCCTCTCTCCGATATAGATTGGATAAGAATCATTTCCTTTAATCAGCGTACCACAACCTATATAAGCTAGCCTTTTTACGTTAACTTTCCCCATGAGGACGGATTTCGGGCCAATCACAGATGAACGGTGAATTGAAGGGATCATTTCTAGATCTCCTTCATTCGAAATACCCATGAAGTGAATTCCCCCTTTTAATTCATGTATATGAATGGGAATTCGTAATAAAACTCTAAGGTATTACTTTATTCAATAGCTCTAATTGTAAAATTGGTTGATTCTAACACAAAGAAAATAGATCACCTAATCCTGTAACGTATAGATTTTACCATTTATACAAAAAGCAATATTCACTACTTAAACAGCCGATTGAGTCAAGAATTTGTTGGCGGAATTTATTCCCAACGATAAGCGGTAAGCGGATTCATTTTTAAAGGGTACTTTCTTGTTATTATAATTCGGTTTTTTTAAAATCCTTTAAGACCTTGTAACGCATTATATACGGGTATTTTCGCCTTTCCCTTCAGATAGTGAATGTTATCTCTTGTTGCTTGACCAATTGTACTTTCGACCTTTTATACATAGTGTCTTGGTAGAATTCTTTCCTTCTTTTCGTCGGTCCATCTTTCAACCCGACCGAATAAGGTTTTCATCGCTAGATTATCTAAGTATGCGATCATTCCAGTAATCATCGCATTAGCCCCATTTTCCACCCAACTTCGGCCGTTTTTCAGTCGTTTGGCGAACACACTCATCGTTCCTTCTGCACTTCCCATCGGCCTCATTCCTTGGGTAGCCATTCCTTTTTTCTTCAGCCAATCTCGATAATCTCCCAACGCTTCAGGGTATTTTTCCAGTTGATGAATCAATTCCTCCAGTTTTTTCTCTTTCGTTTCTTTTTCCAATGTTCCTACTGCACTGTTCAATTCAGTGATGAATTTCTCACCGTCATAGGTAGCCAATGCTTTTCTCATCGAGCGATAGCGTGGGTGCTCACGGAAAAACCTTCTAATCTCCCTCACCACATGAAAGCGATCAATTGAAAAGAAGGCACGATCTTTAAAATATCCTCGACACGATGTAATCCCATTCGCTCCGTCTCCATTGATCACTAATCGATGCACGGAAGAATCATAGTCATACGTATCTACCAGAAAATCCTCAAACGCTTCCCAGAAAGGCTCTTTTCCCCGATGAACAAAGTGTCGCTTATCTTTGAGAGAGACACGTTTTCCATTCACTTCCCACCCTTGATGAACGGCCGCTATTTTCTCTTCTTTGCCTTTTTTTCTTTTTTCTTGTCTCTTTAGGTATAAGCCATCCACCTCAACAAATAGAACAGGTTGGCTTAGTGTTTGACGTGATTTCGGGATACTTGACACGTTCAATAGGTGCTGTCTAATAGCCTCATGACTGATCACTCGATAACCAATGAGCGTTTCCAGTGTTCGAGTTGCTTTTCTATAGGAGGGCCCGGTAATGGCTAGTTCAATCGCTGCTTCCTCTATCAAGGGACTAAATCCCCCGCACCCTCGAATTCCAGATAGCGATCAAGGAGATAAACGTACTCTCCTGATTCTCTATCCCGATAATAATTCCTGTTAACTTCTATTTCCCCCAAAAGGCTGACTAGCTTTACCGTTCGTTTGTCCTGATGGCGGTATCGTTTGGTATCTCGTTCTTTCGCTATAGTATCGTCTATATCCGACAAGAGGCTGGTCATGATTTGGGAGTAGGTTTTCTGTAGCTCCCTCCAAACAACTTGTTCTAACTCTTTTAAATTCGGATGATTTATGTTATCTTTTTTCATAAGGGTTCACTCCTTTGAATCGGTTTTTGTCGACTTTGATTCTAACAAGTAGTGGCCCTTTTTTCTATGTCTATATTCTTCCATCTACCGCGCTTTCGCTTGGTGACCTTCTCATCCATTTAACGGCTACGCCATTAAGTGGATGAGAAGGTAAATATTCCTCCGACAAACATTTTACTCATACTAAACCGCCCTCAATAGTCACATCTAAAGAAATTGATAAGATAATCCAAAACCATTTTAAATGTTTTTCGTCAGAAAGATTTTATATTTATCAGTAATATTAATTGGATATAACATTTCCTTCAGTTGGAATTGGGTGTTTTTTTAATAATTTTGTAAAATGAACCAGATTATGAGACATGACTCTACTATGACTAAGAGTAAATTCATTTTTATGACCTTCTGCTCCAATATAAGACGGGCCCGGTCCTGCCTCTCCCACCCAGTATGTATCCACATTTGGTGGTAACGTAAAACCGATATGACTTAACTCATACAATATTGAGGCTGAAGCATTCTTGGCTCCATCTTCATTACCGGTTACTACCACACCTGCGACTTTATTATAATATAGGTATTGTCCCTTTTGATTGGTTAACGAGCTTCCTCCATATAAGCGTTCCAAGACAAGTGTGGAAAGGGAACTTTTCTCACCAATTAAGAGGATATCTGCTTCTTTTACTTTCTAAAATAGTTCTGGCCATTGATCATTTTCATTTATTTTTTCGTGGGTAATACCATAGCCAATATGGTAATCTGCTACTCGTACACTTTCTGTTTCGATGTTATTGTTTGAGAATATATCTTTACTTTCTTCTAATAAGGATTCTGTATTTGACACTTCATCACTCGTTTTAAGAGAGCAATTTAACATTAATGCTTTCAACCTATCATTCCTTTCTAATTCAACTATTAATAGTACTTACCCCTTAAAACTCCATAAAAAACAAAAAAAGAGGATTCAAAAATCTGAATCCTCCAATATTTCACAACCACCAAAAACCTTTTCTTTCTTCATTTTCTTCATCAGCTGTTTCCGTATTTAACTTTTCTTTCTCCTTTGCTTTTCCTTCATCTTTTTCTACAATCGGGCCTTTCCATAGTAGGTCCCAAAATTTTCGTTCTGACGATGTCTCTTCTACCTGATTTTCCGTTGCTTCTTGTTTGTTAGACACGACGCATCCTCCTTTATCATCTGTCAATATTACACTGTATTCAATCAACAACTTTTGGTATGGGCGTAGAATACCGATTTGGCCATATTATTACTTGATGGCATAATTTGGTTTTTGTCATTTCATAGCGTTTTTTGACAAACATATTTTATTGCAATGAAGCATAAGGCATGATAGCCTAAGAAATGTAAGCGTTCACAATATGAATGAAATCGGACTCATCTGTTCGCCATCAAGAAACTACATACTTTTATTCTTTAACAATAAGAGGAGGATGTTTCAATGAAATTGGCTACTACGGTAAATGAAAAGGTTGAAAAATTTTTACAAGGAAAGAAAATGCTTTACATTAACGGTGAGTTTGTCGAAAGTAAATCTGGAAAAACATTCGATACACCGAATCCTGCGAATGGTGAAATTTTAGCGACGGTGTATGAAGCGAATGCTGAGGACATAGATTTGGCTGTAAAAGCAGCAAGACAAGCTTTCGATCAAGGACCATGGTCTAAAATGAGTGCGGCAAAACGAAGTCGCCTTATGTATAAATTAGCGGATTTGATGGAAGAACACGGCGATTCTCTTGCTCAACTCGAAACCCTTGATAATGGGAAACCAATTAGAGAAACCACCCATGCGGATATTCCACTAGCAATCGAACATATGCGTTACTTTGCTGGCTGGTCTACAAAAATGACAGGGCAAACCATTCCTGTAAGTGGGCCGTTCTTTAATTACACACGTCACGAAGCAGTAGGAGTAGTCGGTCAAATCATCCCTTGGAATTTCCCTTTACTCATGGCAATGTGGAAAATTGGAGCAGCGTTAGCAACAGGATGTACGGTCGTACTGAAACCTGCAGAACAAACGCCATTGTCTGCGCTTTATCTTGCAGAGTTAATTGATGAAGCGGGCTTCCCTCCGGGTGTTGTTAATATTGTACCTGGGTTTGGCGAAACAGCAGGACAACCACTTGTAGATCATCCTAATGTCGATAAAATTGCGTTTACCGGTTCAACTGAAGTCGGCAGAATGATTATGGAACGGGCAGCAAAAACTCTAAAACGAGTGACACTTGAGCTTGGTGGGAAATCACCCAACATTATTCTTCCAGATGCAGACATGAAAAAAGCGATACCTGGTGCTTTAAATGGGGTAATGTTTAATCAAGGTCAAGTCTGCTCTGCTGGATCTCGGGTATTCATTCAGAAAAAACAATTTGATAATGTGGTATCAGATATGGTCTCTCACGCCAAAAAAATCAAACAGGGTGCGGGAGTACATGAAGACACTGAGATTGGACCACTTGTATCAACCGTTCAACAAAACCGAGTACTAGGTTATATTGAAAAAGGGGTCAACGAAGGTGCGGAATTATTAACTGGGGGAGAAAATCCTTATGAATCTGGTTATTTCGTCTCTCCTACTATATTCGCCGATGTAAATGACTCAATGACGATTGCCAAAGAAGAAATTTTTGGTCCGGTTATTTCCGCTATGCCCTATGATGATATTGATGAACTCATTTCAAGAGCCAATAATACCGACTATGGCTTAGCTGCTGGGGTCTGGACTGAAGATGTAAGAAAAGCCCACTACATTTCTCAAAACCTGCGTGCAGGTACTGTTTGGGTCAACTGTTACAATGTCTTTGACGCAGCTTCACCCTTCGGAGGATACAAGCAATCTGGAATCGGGCGTGAAATGGGATCCTACGCTCTCGATAACTACACAGAAGTAAAAAGTGTTTGGATCGCAATGAAATAAAAAATTGCAGAGATCAGTTAATCAGTAGTTTCCTGCTGAATGAAAAACTGCAAAAGTACTATTATGGGGACGAAAAAAAGAGGCTTGAGTCCCTGGCCAACATCAGCTGTGCCAAGAAAAAATGTGGAAATGCAATGCGCAGATTCGCCAAGCATCACCAAGAACACGTAAAAAGACTTTTACAGTAAGCACACCTTTTAAATACCACTCCAATAAAAAAAACGAGAAATCCATTAAGGTTTCTCGTTTTTTTATTAGGCCGTTTTTTGCAAAGTTTGCTTCTTTTCAAAGCAGTCAATAAAGGGTATTATTGCTACGTTTCGAGGCATCTTTTCGTCTATTTTTGATGGAAATCATCTGAAAAATGTATACGAAAAGAACCTTTGTTAATAGCTACGGTGAGGATTTTCTACTACTTGTAGTACTTTGCTTGAAAGCTGCATTGGACTTCCGCAAATAGGACAAATTGGTGAATCAGAGCTTTTGAAGTTGTCACGTACCCAGCACTTACAGTCCTCTGAACTACACTCCCAAATTTTTGTTTCTTCTTCGATGATTTCTTCTTCTTTTCTTTTTCCAAATGCCATGATCATCTGCCCCCTTGTACGTATTTATGCAAAAAGCTACCCAAATATCACTGTGGGTAGCCTAAAAATCAAAACGAATAATTATAACTTCACAACATTAGAAGCTTGTGGTCCACGGTCGCCTTCGACAACTTCAAATTCTACTTGTTGACCTTCTTCTAAGCTTTTGAAACCTTCACCAGTAATAGCAGAAAAATGAACGAATACGTCATTTTCTCCCTCAATTTCGATGAAACCGAAACCTTTTTCTGCATTAAACCACTTCACTGTACCTGTTTTCATAAAATGTACCTCCAAAAAATAAAAGAAATTTAGTAATATGCAATACTGCTTGAGAAAAACATTTACATATTATAAAAAGTATCGTTTTATAACGATGACTCTTTATAAAGTGTAAATGAAGCGCTTTTCCATTGAATATCCTTAGTTTTGTCTACATTATACACGATATCACCCAATTGTCAAATGCTACTATTACCTCAATTACCTGGTTTCTATGATAGGTAAAATTCTCTTGCTTCGTTGTCTAAAAATCTATGAGGATGAAGTGCCAACAATCGGGCAACATAAAGCTAGACTATGATAATTAGGGTGGTCAGAATCATGTTCTTTAGAAACAAGGCAAAACCTAATCCTAAACCTACCAAGCCTCATTCAACCAAAATTGAGGAATGTAAGAAACAGCTAGAAGAAGTACTAAACAACAGCTCAGATCTTGTCATAAAAATGATGATCATTGGAAACAAGAAATTAATTCTAGCTTATATTGGTGAAATGATAAACTCTTCAACACTTAATATGGTTATCCAACACCTTAATGAAATCAAAATTGAAGACTTGAATTACAAACAATTACAATATTCTTTACCAGTTGGCACTGTTATGACCACAAACCAACTTCCTTTTATCGGGAATAACATTATTAAGGGTTCTGTTTATATTTATGTTGAAGGTGATGCTACTGGTATTCTCGCTTCAATTGGAGAAAAGGCAGCTCGTTCCGTGGAGAAATCTGAAACAGAATCCATCGTCTTCGGTCCAAAGGTTTCCTTTACAGAAGACATCTCCTCTAACCTAAGTCTAATAAGAGGACGAATTGATGATCCAAAACTAAAAGTTGAAGAAATTATCGTTGGCAGTAGAGTAAAAACTTCAGTCCAAATTGTTTATATATCCGATATTGCAGAAACAGAAAATGTTAATTCATTTAAACAACGCCTTTGGGACTTAGAAGTTGACAGCGTAATCGATAGTGCTGTTCTCTCTCAACAAATCGAAGATAACTCCTATTCAATCTTTCCACAACTTACAGTAACAGAATTGCCCGATCGGTTTACGATTAGCTTGATTCAAGGGAAAGTAGGTTTGTTAGTAGATAAAAGTCCAACAGCTATAATCGGACCAGCGACATTTTTCACCTTTTTCGAATCGACCGAGGATCTTTATTTACGATGGAATATGGGTACTTTTCTGCGGATGCTCAGGTTCACGTCCATTTTTCTATCTGTCTTACTAACACCAGCGTATGTGGCCGTCTTAACGTATCATTACGAGGTGATTCCGTCAGCATTACTCACATCACTAGGTCAATCTCGCGCTAATGTCCCCTTTCCACCTGTTTTCGAAGCGATACTATTGGAGTTTGTTATTGAGTTACTAAGAGAAGCAGGTGCTCGACTACCAACGAAAGTAGGACAAACAATGGGTATCGTAGGCGGTATTGTTATTGGCCAAGCCGCTGTCCAAGCTGGGTTCACGAGTAATATATTAATCATCATTATTGCTTTAAGCGCATTAGGTTCCTTCACTTCTCCAAGTTATTTAATGGGTACCGCCGTCAGATTGATTCGATTCCCCTTGATTATATTAGCTGGACTATGGGGAGGGATAGGTATTATGTTCGCATTTTGTATCATCATCATCCACTTATTACGTTTAACTACACTGGGCAGACCGTATTTATCCCCGGTATATCCACCGAGATTTAGCGATTGGAAATACAGTTTATTTCGGGTTCCCTTACAATTTTTAGCGAAAAGACCGCAAACCAACCGCCCAATTGATGATTTTCGAATGCCTAAAAAAAAGGCTAAAATAAAAAAAGACATTGATGAATAAAGGATGTTAACTCATGAAAATTAATGTCAATCCTAAAGAGGGATTACTGATCAACGCTTTTCTTCTTATGTTTATCATTCATACTGTTCAAACTGGTGTAGGGATAGTTGGCTTACCTCGAATAATTTTTTTAGAATCTGAACAAGATGCTTGGATTTCAGTATTGCTCTCTTCCTTCTTCATGATTGCCGTTGTCACTGTGATTTACGTTACATTACGACAATATCCCTCCGCAGACCTGTACGGGGTTCAATATGATATTTTCGGCAAATGGCTAGGAGGTTTATTTAATACTCTTTATATTTGTTATTTATTTTTAGCTTTTTTTACCATCGGGATGGATTATACGGAAATGATTCAAGCTTGGATCTTTTCCACTCTTCCAACTTGGGTAGTAATGGCTTTACTCCTTATTCTAACCATTTACGGGGTACTAGGTGGAATCCGGGTGATTGCTGGGGTAGCTTTCATGTCCTTCACCCTTTCATTTTGGATAACATTTATTCTCTATTCACCATTCAAGCTGATAATTTGGACTCATTACTTTCCGGTATGGGACCACTCTTTAAAAGAAATTGCAATGGGTACTTTTAAAACAAGTTTATCTATTCTTGGATTTGAGATGCTATATTTTGTTTTTCCCTATATCAAAGAAAAAAAGAAAGCACTAAAATACTCTATTTTTGCTGTTTTATATACAACGATCCTATTTTCGATTATTACGTTCACCTCCATTGGTTTTTTTTCATTTGAGGGATTGAAAGTAACGATATGGCCTGTCTTATCAATGTTTAAAATAGTCCGAGTCCCTAATTTAGAACGGTTTGAGTTTATTGCGATCTCTTTTTGGATGCTCATAATCTTGCCTAATCTTTGCTTTTATTATTGGGCAGCAACAAGAGGTCTTAAACGAGTTTTTAATATGAATCAACGGTACAGCGTTTATTTTATGGCCATTATTATTTGGATTATTTCTTTCTTTTTTTCCACAAGGCTTCAAATAAACAAAATATCGGACTTTACAGGAGACGTAGGTATTGCTTTGGTCCTCATATACCCATTCATCCTCTTTCTCCTAGTAATGTTGAAGAAAAAAATATTGAAACGGTGATGAAGAGATGAAAAGACATTTTAAATTAATGGTCGTTTTCCTAGTAACCCTCCCCCTTCTGACAAGTTGTGTTCAAACTCAATACATTGAAACGCTGGGGTTATCTACTGCGGTTGGGTATGATATCACAGGAGACCAGTTGATTCACGGAACCATAGTTATACATCAATTCGACCCTCAGCAAAGTGAAATATCAAAAGTAATCACTGCAGATGCTCACACTAGCAAAGGGATTAGACAGAAATTAAACTTAAAAACAAGTAAGAGTCTAGTATCAGGACAACTCCGCGTATCAATTTACGGAAAAGAATTAGCGGAAAAAGGGGTCAGCTACTTAGGCGATACCCTTTCTAGGGATGCCGCTATTGGTAATATGCTCTTCTTAGCTATTGCGGATACTAAAGCGAATGACATTCTTTCATTCAAAAGTGAAGAAATCCAAGGTAATATGGGTACCTACTTATATAATTTAATAAAACAAAACATAAAAATGGAAATTATTAATGATCCCACTTTGCATACTTTCTTAACAAATCTCTTAGATGTCGGAGTGGATCCGATGTTGCCAATTCTATCGATTGATAAAGATGAAATCCGCATCAGTAGTCTGGGCGTCTTCGTAGATGATCATTTAGTTGGCGAATTACCCATTGAAGATTTGTTCTTTTTCAATATTTTGATGGACAATTATCAATCAGGAACATTAGAATTAAAATTGAATCAGGATAATTTAAAGAAATACTTCCTTTCTCCATTAATCGATCCAGAAACCCAGGTTGAATCAGAAGAAGAGCTCTATGTTACGATAAACAATATTCAAACCCAAAACAAAATCAAAATCGGAGATCAAACTACACCTACCTTTGATATTGATTTAAAATTAAAAATGGAAATAATTGAAATGACCCAAGACATGGATTTAGGCGACCCTAAAACAATAGAAGCTCTAACTAAAGAAATCAATAAGCAAATTAAGAAAAAAGTAAAGAAGTCCATTTCAGATTTACAAAATTTAAACTCAGACGTTGTGGGATTCGGTAGGTATTATCGTGCTAAAGTAGATAGTAGTCTTACATTAAATGAATGGCGAAAAATCTATCAACATACTCAAATAAACGTGGAAGTTAATGGTGAGATTGCTCGAACGGGAGTGATTGATTAAGAATCTTTTTGTATCCTTTGTAGCTATATAATTTAATGTGGGGGACATACACTTGTTTAGAGATTCAACACGTGAAAAAAACATACGAAGTGATACCCAAAATTTTTCTACATATTGATGCGTGGACATATCTGAAGCTGTCTACACACCCTAATTCGAAAACGCTAAAACCAACTTCAAAAAAATCAAAGTAAAACCAAGCTTATCAGCTTGGTTTTACTTTGATTTTTTTTAGTATTGTTTCTTCATACTCTTCTTCTTTCCATTCATAGATTGATGTACCATTCATCAATATTAAACCCGTGTACATTTGCAAATCATCATCACAGGCCTCGCAAAATATTTTTTCCTCATCCTTCCAAAAAGCTAAAGTACTATAGGTTTTGGCTTTTCGGTTTTTATTCCGATCAAACAGTTCTTCCGTCCGCATTAAGAAATATGAGAGGGCATTGTCTTTATCAATAAAGGTATCACTTTTTGATATTGTCGCTCTCCATCCTTCAAAAAACCACCAGGGTTCATACTCTGCCCGAGTTTCAAATATATGCCACTCACTCATTTTCCTCACCTCCAATCTAGATCGTTCCTCTCCCTATGATCAAGCCAAATATAGCAAACATTATGCCAAGGAGATAAGTAGTCAACACATAGATCACGAAATTTATTTTATTTTTTTTCCACAACTGAATTGACTCTACCATAAATGTTGAGAAGGTCGTGAACCCACCTAAAAATCCGATTCCAATGAATGCATAGGTTACCTCTTCGATGTGTGAGCCTACGATTACTCCAAGGATAAATGATCCCAGTATATTCACTAGCCACGTTCCCCACGGGAGGTATGACTTTGATTTGTTTAGTGCATTGCCAACGATATACCGTCCTAAAGCTCCCAATCCTCCTCCAATTGCTATAAAGACCATCAATGTAATCGCCCCCTCTTTCCTCCTAAAGCGTATCCTAAAAGTGCAAACACAAGACCCCCGAGTACAGACACAAAAAGATAGGATACAAAATAGAAGTACTCTTCATTCAAGATGTAATTTGCCATCTCCACACTCAATGCTGAGAACGTAGTAAAAGATCCGATTAATCCTGTCGAGACGCCTCTCACGATTAAAGGAGGGAATTTAACCTGATGGAAAAAAATATGAGTAACGTAACCCAACAAAAATGCTCCTAGAATGTTTACACTTAAAGTTCCAAATGGAAACCCACCTTGATTTCCCAGTACACTAACGAGATATCTCAATAAACTTCCAATTGCACCTCCGAAAAAAACCATAAGATAGTTCATATTTAAACTCCTGTTCAGTAGCATTAAAAGACCCAGTAGCATTTTAACACAGTTTGTCCTTAAATTTGTAACGATTAAACTTTAAACCATAATTGATTCTACCCACTAAATCATGTATACTTCAACCATCTACTCATGAAGAAGGAGAAATTTAGTTATGCATTTCCTGTTAGACTATACGCCTGATTTGCTTTTGTATTCGTTATACGCAAGTTTGGCTGTTACCTCATTTTTCTCCTTTGTCTATGCTTGGATTCAAATCCATTATGATTCGTATTCTACATCAGATTTGATCCCGCACGATCATGATGTTCATAGCCAATTCAATTCTAGAGATATGATTGATTCATTCAATTCACCAACTCATTGGTTATTAAGAACCATTCGTTTGAAACTTGCTTCAAACAACGAAGATGACTCTCATTGTAAGTTGAATATATAAATAATCAACTTACATTTGGGAGGAATAATTATGAAAAATAAAGTTTTTTATTTAATACTTATGTTATCATCCGTTTTCTTTTTATCTGGATGTCAAGCCGTGCAGAATGAAGAAGGATTATTTTACAATACGTTTGTATTTCCTTTTGCTAAAGCCCTACATGGAATTGGTACATTTTTAGGTGGGAATTTCGGTCTTGCCATTATCATCATCACCTTACTCATTCGTCTTGTTCTAATGCCTTTTATGATCAAAACTTATAAAACACAACAAGCAATGAAGGGGAAAATGGAGAACCTAAAACCTGAAATGAAAGAAATCCAGGATAAAATGAAAACCACAGAGGATGCAGAAGAGAAAAAAAGGTTACAACAAGACATGATGCAACTGTACCAAAAGCATGGTGTAAATCCTCTGAATATGGGATGTTTACCCGTTCTTATTCAAATGCCTATTTTACTAGGTTTATACTATGCCATTCGTGGATCTGAGGAAATTGCTTCACACACATTTCTTTGGTTTAACTTAGGTCAACCAGACATTGCAATGGCAATAATTGCCGGAATCATCTATTTTGGTCAAGCAAAAGTAACCTTAGTAGGGTTGCCAGAAGAACAATTGAAACAAATGAAAATGATTAGTTATTTGTCTCCGGTAATGATTCTTATCTTTTCCTTTACGGCACCTTCTGCTCTTCCTTTATATTGGACTGTCGGCGGAATCTTTTTAATCGGTCAAACACTTATAAGTAAAAAATATTTTCAAAGTCATCCAGATAAAAGTAAAGAAGAAGCCTAAAAAGGAGGAGCGATTTCCGCTCCTCCTTTTCTAATGCTCTTCTACATTAACAATATCATTTGTAATCAAGTTATGTTCCTTTTCAGCCGTTCCACTCGAAATAACTTCTTCCTTAACCAATAAGTCAATGATTTCATGCTCGGCATAAAGCGACATCTTTTTCAATGAATCGAGTTGTGTTTCTTTTAAATGTGGTTGCTCAAGGTATAATTTTTCTAGGCTTTTCTTCACTATATCTAATTCCTTTTCATAACTCTCAGTTAATTCACTTGCGACTGCCTCCGCAATATACAATCGTTTTTTGGTCACTTGTATTTCTTGAATAGCCGCTTCATAACGATGTAATTTAGCAATATAAGATTGAAATTCGTCCGCCCCTTCTTCTTTTGGCTTAATTCCTAGGAGAGCAATCAAAGGTTTAATCGTTAAACCTTGGACTACTAACGAGAATAGGACGACGGAAAAGGCTATTATTAATATTTCTTCCCTTCCATCAAAATTCCGCGGAAGACTAAGCACAAGAGCAATCGAGAGAGACCCTTTTAACCCACCCCAGTTTAAAATATGTTTCCATTTTATTGGAAAGCTTTTAATAAACGATAAACTCGTATAGACTGCTATGCTTCGTCCTATTAGAACAACAAACAAAGCTGCAAAAATTAATCCCCACTTGTCAGTTAAATCAATTCTAGTTATTTCGAGACCTACCATTAAAAATACGAGAGAATTAGCTAGGAGGGCAGCTACATCCCAAAAGTTGTTAATATTTAATTTTGTGGTTGGACTCATGCCTACCTTTCCTCCAAAGTTCCCAAAAATCAACGCGGCAACGACGACAGCGATAACACCTGAAGCATGTACGCTTTCTGCCAATAAAAACGAGCCATAAAACAATATGATTGAAAAAATAATTTCTAAAGGATAGTCATCAAAATACTTGGTTAATATGGAGAAACCGTAACCTAATGAACCACCGATTATCAGACCTAAGGATACGACTCGAATAAATTCGAAGAGTCCGCTACCTAAACCACTCCATCCTGCATCGATGTAGGAAACAAGGTAAAATGCAGAGATGTTGAACAATACAACGGCTAAACCATCATTGAAAAGTGACTCCCCTTCAATCACTACCGCTAGTCGTTTTTGAACGCCGACGCTTTTAAATATTGATAGTACACTTACTGGATCAGTCGCACTCATTAATGCTGCAAAAACAAAGGCGGCTGAAATTGAAAAATCAAACAAATAATAAGATGTAAATCCAATAAATAAAAACGAAATTAAGGTACCGCCAAATGCTAGCGAAATAATTGGTGCTTTATTTTCTTTCAAGTGAGAGAATGGCAATTTTAATGCGGCTTCCCCTAACAATGCAGGTAAAAACAAGGTTATAATTACAAAATTAAAGACTTCACCCTCGGTAATAAATTGCTTTAGAGGTTCTAAAACCGGAATGTTAAATAGCCCAATCAAGGCACCGACGATAACCAACGCAATCGGATATGGTTGATTCAACTTTTTGGCAATAGCTGTAATACCTGCTGCGATCATTACTAATATTAGCAATAATTCGAAAATATGATGTAAATCTAGTTCATGCATTCTTTTCTTCCTCTCTTCTATGTATATCTTTACCGTCTTCCTTAGAATACCGTTTTTCTGTAAAAAGTTCAAAAATTCATAGCAATTTTATCCTCCCATTAGAATTTTCTAAGGTCGAGGTGATTAATTGACAAATTTCTGTTGTTTGAAGAGGCACTGAAAAAGTGACATTAATAAGAAAAATAAGCCAAGAACCTAATATATATAAGTCCTTGGCTTATTGAATTTTTTGTGCATTTATGAAACTCTGCAGTAAAAATAATTAAAGTTGCTTTTTTAGTGGCCTCGATTTTAACGTTGTTTTCCATTACGCTAGATACTTCTATACAAAAGCTTTCTAAGCAAAGGAAACAACACATCTGGAAGTTCTTCTACATCGGAAACGAGAATGCTGTAGCGACCATATATATTTTGAATTGTATTTTTTTGCGCATGATCAATCTCGCCATTAGAAAGGAAAACATTCAACACTTCAATCCCAAGCTTTCTTGCTTCAATTACAGCTTCATGTGTATCTATAATTCCGTTCTGCTCATAATCTAGGGCAGCAGGTTCTCCGTCTGAAAATACGAGTAAAAATTTCTGTTGCTCATGACGAGGTAGCAAACGTTGTGTCATGATTCGGATTGCCAATCCATCACGATTGTCTTCCTGCGGTTCTAATTGCATAATCTCGGGACCACTATTCCGTTTTAAGGACGTTGAAAATGTAATGCATTCCTGAAAATAATTTGGTTGATGCATTTTAGTTGCTGAATCAGTATCTTCCCAAAAACCAATAATTTCATGAGGAACTTTGACTGATTTTAACGCCTCATGGAAGAGAGTAATACCAAGCTTTGTTTGTTTCATTTTGTCATACATGCTTGCCGAGCAATCAACTAACAAGGAAAATACTGCGTCAATCTCAGTAGAAGGATTATTCTTCTTATAAAATAAACGAGGATTCTCATCAGTTACATACTTAAGTAATTTCTTACCTAATCTTCCTACATGTAAATCAGACCGAGGTTGTACCTTTTTATGTTCTAATGTTTTTTCAATCATTTTTTGTAGCTTCTTCTGATACGTAAATACGGACGCCAAATTTTCATCGTACGCTCGTTTATGTTCAAACTCGATACGAGAAGCGTTCAAATAAACGGGATTCGCATATTTATTTTCTTTTCCGTAGGGTTCTGCTTGACCTCCACTTAATTCTGTTCGTTCTTGCTGCACTGCTTCAAGCTGATCATATTGGTTTCGAGCCGTTTGCTGGGAAGAGCCTTGAACTGCTCCTAACGCTTGATCCCCTTCGTCTCCTTCACGTACTCCATCACCTAAAATATCAGTTTGTGATCCTTGTTCGATATCAAATTGCAAAAAACTTTGACCTGTTTCACTCGTTTCCCGATGCCACATATCCATTTTCTCTTCATACGTTTCTTCATCCCTTGAGGAAATGGTATCATCGTTTTTCAACTTATCTTTTCGTTTTAATTCGTCAAAGCTTAGCGCATCTATTTCCATAGTGTACTCATGTTCTGGCAAATGAAAATATTCATTTAACATATCTTTATCTAAAAGATCTTCTAATACAGCAATTATTTTTAAACAGTGCCCAATAACGTCTCCTGTTGATTTAGTTTCATGAAAAAACTGGAGCTCTCTTTGAATATATGGCAACGCAAGGGTGATCCTGTCTGAGATATGCGGAGGATCAACAACTCTATCAGCATGAAGTAGCAAATACAAGGTATTAAAAAGAGCATCTGTATGGAGACTTTTTACGAGATTTGTCTTTAGTTGTGTCGAAAAATGCTTATAATATATCTCTCGGCGAATGTCGAATGCCCTTTTTGTCCCCTTTCTTTGCTTTATACAGATCTGTTCAAGTCTAATATCTTCTCCTAGCATAAATAATTGTTTTGCAAAACTAGGAATAGAAGTTTTTTTTATTTTATTTACGTACATTGTAATTGCACTGAAATCACTATATTTATAGCTACCAATGCTTCTCAAGTAAATATCACTTTTTAGCCCATTCATTTCTTCTTCAATAGGTCGATGATCCCAAAAGTGACTGATATAGATAATCGAATTTTTGGGGTCTAAATATGAATGAGGACCGTACTGAATATCGACATTCTTGCTTCTTATCAGTGTTTTTGCTAAATCAACGAGCTCCATGACCATGAAGGAGTTGATGGTCTCATCATTGAATTGTATAAAACGATGCATAAAATCATCCTTATCCAAAAATCGTTTGGGCAATGTTTATGATTGCCGCTTTTTCACGCTCGTCTTCTAATTTATCAACAATTCCTCTTTGAATAGCTCGCATAGGAGGTAAGTAAAGTGACAAATCACAGACATCTAACAAAGCACGAATAGATGCTGCTTCTTCTGACACTTGACCATTTTTAACCTGGGTATATAAATCCTCAGATAAAGTCACAAATTGCTGTAACAATGAGTTTTCTTGTAGTTGTGATTGTTCTTTTAAGACTGAGAATAACACCTCTCCTTGAATATAAGGTACTTCTACGACAATAAACCGATTTTTTAGAGCTTCATTCAAGGGTACCGTCCCAACATATCCTTCATTTATAGCAGCTATGACTCCAAATGATGGTTTTGCACTGATAACTTCACTCGTAAAGGGATTCGTAATCATCCTTCTATAATCAAGAACCCCATTTAAGATCGGTAAGGTTTCGGGTTTAGCCATATTAATTTCATCAATATACAATAGATGACCTGAATTCATAGCCTTCGTAACAGGACCCGGAACAAATTCAATCACATTTTTATCGTTTTGCTGCTGTAGAGTTTTGTATCCCAGCAACGCTTCTGCATCTAAATCGACCGAACAATTCACACTATGCATCGGTTGACCAAATATTGCTGATAGTGTATCTGCGAGTTTGGTCTTACCAGCTCCAGTTGGTCCCTTTAATAAGACGTTTTTGCCCAGGCTCATGGCGATCAAACAATCTGCTATGATGGATGGCTCAGCTGGGGTGTAGCCACCTGTCCCGATTAAGTTCTGCTCATTATTTAAAAAGTGTTCTTTTCGCTCTCGGATTTTATGTTGAATTTCTGATGGAAGTTGTTGAATATACTGTTTCATAACGACAATCCTCTCTTTCTTAACATGCATCCTTCATTCTACAACGAAACGTCGTAATATCGCAAAGATTGTTTCTTTTCGTTGGTGGGACTTTTATTCACTCTCTTTAAACAGAAAAATAAGAGCTAACATGTAAAGAAATCATTCATTAATCTCAAGATAATGAACACACAAATCAAGTAACAAACTATCCATTCTTAATAAAAATAGACTCTTTTCGTACACTCTCAATCTAATGGAATTTATCAATAACGGATTCCTCAGTTTAGCCGATGGTATTTCTCCAAAAAATGAAAGTAACATTCTTTTTGACTAATAACTTTAACAAAAAACACGCAAAATGCAGTTGCATTTTCGCGTGTTTTTTTAGGCTATTTTCGCAAAGTTTGTTGCTTTTCTTAACAGTCTATAACAATGACATAGCTTTATTTCAAGACATCTTTCCTCTTCGTTGACGAAAATCAACTGCAAAATAGAAACCCCCTCAAAAATTAGAAGAAACAGCAACAATGTATACGAAATGAGTCTTAAATAATAATGGAAAATTACTTTCACCCAAATCCAACTTTCTCCTTTATACTACTTCAGCAAAATACTCTTTATAAAAACCAGAGACCTTTCCGGCATTATCAACAATAAAGTAATACTCTTCTGTTTCATTTTTCACTTCATATTTATGCCCAACTGTTAACATATTGTGTACCATGTATTTCTTCGCATCCGTGTGCGTACATTGAATCTGTTTCATACTATCTTGATTTTTCCATTTTAAATGCAACATGATTTATCCCCTTTTAGTTTAATAAGTCTAGTATAGTCTTCTCACCCTTAGTTATCAATCCCTCAATACAATGAATTCCTACGCTTTTCAATTCCCTATAAATATGTTTAAATATAAGAGAAATCGTCAAAATCTGCAGTGGTAATATAAGTTTTTTTATCAAAAAAGATATTAATTTGAATTTTTTGTTCATTATTTTACTAAATTTTTATTTTCTAAAGCAGTTTCGCAAAGTTTATTGCTTTTGGAATCAATCTATTAACGTTGATATAACTTCATTTCGGGACATCATTTCGTCTATTTAAAAATGAAAATCAACAGCAAATTTTGAGGTCTTCATCTGAATTTAGATTAAATAGCAATAATGTATAGGAAAAGAGCCTTTTCTAAAGAAGAAATATGCTATGATAAAAATGGAAAATATTTAATAAAAGGGGAATTTTTATGAAACGAATTTTACCTTACCTCTTTCTTCTCGGAGTTCTTATTCTCCTTATCATCCAACAACCTAATGAAAACGAATTTTATTCCTGGCTCGAAGATACCCATCAATTGTCCTGTGGTTCCTTTACTTGTACTCAATCCCTCAACAATAAACAATCATCAACATATCTTGAAGTTGGTTCCTTTATTGAAAAAGGATATTTAATTTTTCATACGATCGATAAAACCTATGAAAAAGATGATGGCTCACTCCTTAATATAAAGGTAATTGGCATTTTAGGAAATTACATTCCCATAGTTCAAGAAAGCAGCTAGTTCACTTTTAAGAGAAAATCTTAAGAGGTACTAGCTTCTTCTACTGCCAAAAATTTCATTGCCGTTTTTCAGCAGAGATTTTATTAGAGACAAAAATACTGGGAAATTAGGCTTTGGATTTTTCCCTTTACTTAATCGTTCAAGTTGTTGAGCATACCAAGTCATTTCAAGCATGGCGCTTTGATCTATTGTTTTGATCCCTGTTCTCTTTTCACTGATGACTATGTTTTGATTTTCACCATTCAGTACTTTTAGTGGATAATCCGGATAAACAGCGAGTGGTCGAGCCATTCCAATGAAATCCGTCGCTCCAGACAAAACCGCCTCCATCATTCCTTCTTTTGTTCGAAAACCTCCCGTTACAGCTAGGGGCAGTGAACTTTCTTTACGCAATGTTTCCGCAAATTCCAGGAAATAGGCCTCTCTTTCTCTCGTGCTATCTTTTACTACCCCCGTCATCACGGGACTCTCGTATGTACCACCAGATAGTTCTAATAGATCTACCCCTTCTTGATGCAGACGGTGAGCCACATACAAGGAGTCATCTTCTGAAAATCCAGCTTTTTGAAAATCCGTTGAATTTAACTTAACACTAATTGGGAAATCACTTCCTGTTTGTGTACGAATTTCGCGAAAGACTTCGATTAATAACCGACATCGATTATCGATACTTCCTCCCCATTCATCCTCACGTTGATTATGTGTCGGGGAGAGAAATTGACTTAATAAATACCCATGCGCTGCATGAATTTGAACTCCTGTAAACCCCGATATTTTAGCTAGCTTAGCGGAATAACCAAATCGGTGAATAATCTCCTTGATTTCTAGAGAATTTAGAGCTCGTGGGGGAGGGAAAAACCGTCCAAGTGAACCCTCAAATGGAATTGCTGAAGGTGCAACTGAATCACTAACAACCCCTTTAAATACTTGCTTTCCTGGGTGGTTCAACTGCATCCAGAGTTGGGTATTATTCTTAGTACCAGACTCTGCCCATTTTTCTAAATAGGGTCTCACTTCATCACTCTCAACAACCACATTTCGTGGTTCACCTAATGCCCTTTTATCAACCATGACGTTTCCTGTCACAACAACACCGATTTCTCCATCTGCCCATGTTTCATATAATGAGTAGAGTTGATTGGTTGGAAAGTAGGTTGGTGAAGCTAATCCTTCACTCATAGCACCTTTAAAAAAACGATTTTTTACCGTGACTCCACAGGGAAGTGTGTAAGGTTTAAATAGTATATTGTCTAGAATAACATTCTACCTCTTTTCATGATACGGATTTAATTTATCTTTTACAAATGTGAAAATGGATAAACAATACAAAGGAAATAACCATCACAACTGCTATCACTAAGAAGGTATATTCCACAATATATTCGTATGTGTCTGGAAAAAACTGACCAATTTAAAAGTACATCATTCACCAAACGAAGGCGCTGGAGAGGCGTAGAGCATATATTTAACTAAGGCTGTGTTCGCAAAGATTGTTGCTTTTCGAACCAGTCTATAAATGGTGATATCGCTTTGTTTCCGGCATCATTTCGTCTATTTTTGATGGGAATCAACAGTGAAATGGGCGATTTAATCAAAATTCAGATGAAATAGCCACAATATATACGAAAAGAGCCTTAACTAAAGACAATTTAATGGTTCCTGAAAAGTAGGGCATGGTGATGCGTAAACCTGGGATAAAAAAGAAAAAATTTGGAGAGAAGTCCATATTGGTTGATTCACTTCTTTGTTTTTTAAATACTTCGCTCGCTTTTTCTTTTGGAAAATAGATTAATAAAATAGTAGCCTAACTGCTTGCCGATTCCATACGATATTGTCAAGGAAGTAATAAGGACTAAATAGATCAAGCCAAAGGATAGAAGAAAGCTATACCCTTTCTAAGTTAAAATCATCCCCGGGGAAAGCTGCCGCCAGTTCGTTTGGTAGGGGAAATTCAAAATAAATACGCCAACTAATAAGGTAAAGACTGATATTTCCATACTGCTCAACAGGAGGAACAAGAAAATCAATTCAGCACCTCCCTCCCTTTATCGAGCTTTCTCTTTAATTAAGGGTGTTTTCGCAAAGATTGTGGCTTTTCGAATAGGAATATATCCCCTGATTTGTATTACTTCGTGCTCTTTTCTTAATGAAAACTTCTCCATTTCTAGATAAAAAGTCCAAAATCCGTCAAAAAACCTTACTGCTTTTTTTTCATTGTGCCAATAGCAACATATTATACGAAAAACTCGATGGCAGCGCTCATGTCACGCCGCCACCGCCTATCAAAAAAAAATTTTAACCCCAATATTGTTATATACCTGATATATTTGGGGCGAACTTACTAATTTAGAGATGCCTTTTTTCATACAAAGAGCCTTAATTAAAAGTGAAACGATTCATACAACACAATGATTTGATTGCCCTATCAGCTCTCTTAAACCCAATATTCATACTCTATTTTTGTTTCAAAACCGACTTTAGTTAAGATCTTAGTAGAATGGCCGACACGTGCTTAGCATGTACCTCATGAGACTCCTGATCGCTATTTACAACCGTCCTTGAACTAGAGTATTATAAATGCCTTTTCTCCGGTAAATTAAGAAGAAATCCCCCACGTTTAGTTGATAATGAAAGATAATCGCTACGCCTCTTTTGAATGTTTTCTTTTAATCCATCATCGCAATCCTATATTTCACCACATACCTCCACTAGATCTTGAATATCCTTCTCATATATCATTTCTTTGATGTGAAAATGAAAAAGATTTATTGGCCGTATTAATTTAAGACAAACGCCTACATATTCGTCTATTTTTTATAAATATATCGTTGAGTTACATATTTGTATACCCTTCATGATAAGCTTTATTAAGCCAAATGGCATAAGGTAACTCACCTAAAAGGATTGGCTACGATCAATTCCCTCTTTCCAATCTTCACCTGCACCGAGAAACTATATTGCTGTTCGAATGTGGTATAATAGGACTCTTTATCAAAATGATTTCTTCTACTCTAATCACTTCGATCTCTCCTGGAACATATTCTTCTTCATAATCTCACTGAATTTCGTCGATTCGAATTAATCAGTCGCTGCTCATTGTGGAGACCTTTTCAATTGAGTAAGTTCATTTATTATTTGCTCAATTTCCACTTCATCCATTTTCAGATTTTTCAATTGATTCAAAAGGGATTGCGTATATTCTTTACTTACGAAAGGATGAGCCCCACGGAGAATCTCCCTAGCATAATGGAAAGGTGGACATTTTTCTTCCTTTTTATCTATCACAATAAATGTAAGCACATTCTTCATTTCCCCCTCATTCACAACCACATCTATGAGAGCAGGACGATACCATCCTGCATCCACACCTTCGCGCATATAAAGGTATTCCTTTCCTTGCTTATCAATTTGATAAATGACGCCTTCTGTAGTTCCACCATCCTCGACAATATCGCCACGTCCTCCATCAGGAACTTCAAAACAATATTTCATCGAATACCCCTCAAGAATACCACGTCCTACTTTATCTTGAAAAAGATGGTGAACCTGGGCAATAGAAAAACGTTCTTGATCCATACAGGAACCATAGGCAAAATAATATATGGTTGACAGTGGTGTTTGAAAAAACTGTGAAATGCGCCAATCGCCACTGGCAATCGGGATATATGATTTATGTATATTTTCACAAAAATAGACGTATGCCTTCACTCTTTTTTCATCTGTATGAATTGACATATTGCTTCTCTCGAATAAATTATGCCTATTTTCTGAATGATACCCTTCTAAAGCATCAATTCTCGCTATTATTTCATTATTCACTTCATACACTTCACCATAAACCCGTTGCTTACCATTTGATAAGGTTGGATAGCCTTTACCAGTATCATATAGCGTTCCGATGACCCAGGCTTGGTTGGAAACAAGGGTCGCTTTATCTAAAAAAAAATGGTTCTTTTCATATTTTCTAAGTGATCCATAAACAAATAGATACATAACTTTCTCCTCTCCATTACTTACAGGTTAAAAAGTCCCTATTCCTAGTGAATTGCTCTAGAATATTTGGGAGTTTACTATTAATAAAGTATTCGTAACAAGATTTTCCTATTTTAATAGTATAACAAAAAACCTGCATACTAAAGTAGCAGCAGGAATCCTTTTATAGCTTTGTCGTAAAAGCCTTTTGTTCGGCCATTTCTTTAAGTTTAAATTTTTGAATCTTTCCTGAAGCAGTCATCGGGTAACCCTCGATGAATTCGAAAAATTGAGGGATTTTATGTTTTGAAATTTTCCCTATACAATACTCTCTAAGTTCTTTTGATGTCGCTTTTTCTCCCTCTTTTAAAATAACCCATCCCATGATCTCTTCTCCATAGATTTCGTTCGGAACACCTATGACTTGCACATCTAAAATCTTAGGGTGCTGATAAAGGAATTCTTCTATTTCTCGAGGATAAACATTTTCGCCACCTCGAATAATCATATCCTTCAATCTCCCTGTTATCCGACAATAGCCTTGTGCATCCATGATAGCCAAATCACCAGTATGAAGCCATCCATCTTTGTCAATAACTTCCCTAGTGGCATCTTTATTTTTATAATACCCCTTCATAACATGATAGCCTCTTGTACATAGTTCTCCTTGTTGACCAGCATTGACTTCTGTGTTTGTACCTGGAATAACAATTCTTACTTCGACATGAGGCAAGGCTCTTCCGACCGTTTGCACACGAAGTTCGATTGGGTCATTTGTCCTTGATTGAGTAATGACTGGGGATGCTTCCGTTTGTCCGTAGGCAATGGTGATTTCAGCTACACCCATTTTATTCATAATGCCTTTCATTACCTCCATCGGACAGGTAGATCCCGCCATTATACCTGTTCGCAATGAGCTTAAGTCAAATTCAGCAAAATGTGGGGAATTTAATTCAGCAATAAACATTGTCGGAACTCCGTGAAGAGCCGTACACTTTTCCTTTTCTACCGTTTTTAGCACTTTTTCAGGAGAAAATATTTCTATCGGCACCATCGTTGCTCCAACAGTCACACAAGCTAATGTTCCTAAGACACAACCGAAGCAATGGAAGAATGGGACAGGAATACATAAACGATCCTGCTTTGACAACTCCATGCATTTTGCAATATTAAATGCGTTATTAATAATATTACTATGAGTCAACATAACCCCTTTCGGAAAGCCTGTCGTTCCAGAAGTATACTGCATATTGATGACATCATCAGGGTGACAACGAGCAGACTCTTTTGCTAAGTCTTCCTCTGACCCTATTTTGCCTAATTCTAAAATTTCCTTCCAATTATATACACCCAAATAGGATTTCTCGCTAAGAATAATAACATTTTTCAAGTGAGGAAGACGTTTACTTTTCAATTGACCCGGTTTACAGTCTTTTAGCTCTGGACAAATTTCAAGTAACATTTCTATAAAGGAACTAGACTTGTAAGTGTCCATAAGAATAAGAGTAGAAGAATCGGATTGACGTAATAAATATTCTAATTCTGCTTTTTGGTAGTTTGTATTCACAGTAACTAGTACAGCACCTATTTTACTACTTGCAAATTGAGTCACTAACCATTCTGGCCGATTAGTTGCCCAAATAGCCATGTGATCCCCGTGCTGTATATCGAGTTGTTGAAAACCTTTTGCCACTTGACGGCAAAGATCATTAAACTGTTGATAACTCCACTGGATTTGTTTATCTGAATAAATGACGGCGAGATCATTTGGGCAAAACTGTGCCTTTTCATCTAATAACTCACCAATCGTTGTTCTCAGTAGATCTTTCAACACTATTCCCTCCTGATAAAAGATTCGTGGAGTGAAACGCCTCTAGTACGGTATCAGCCACGTTTTATCCTTATCCTACCATAGGAGCTAGTGGGGTTTTTGTCTATTTATGTAAAGGTAATACGATCATTTTGTTGATTTTTGCAGATATTCCAAAGTAAAATCGACAAGTTCTTTTAGTGGCAACAATTTTGTTTCAGCCATGCCTACGATTCCATAAGCTCCCTTACCCTTCTCTTCAAAAGCCCGCCCAATCGCTGGAAATTGATCAGAATCTACATCAAATTCTTCATATACTTTCCATACTCTTTGACCGTCTTCCATCATGGCTGATCCTTGCTGGTTAACTGGTAAGGTGCCCAATCGGTATTCTGCTAAATGCATCGCGGTACAACTATCATAATCCACACCAAGCAAGAGAATTTTGCTATTCCTCTCGTAAAGTCTGGCTAAAGGAGATTCTTCTCCAAATGGAAGATTTATTGAATGATTGTCTATTAGACTCTGGGCGACATTTCCATATGCTGCAAAAGAAAGCTTCGGATGGGCGCTTCTTATCACATCTGGGTGAGTTCGAAATGACTCTACTATTCTGCCCATTCCGCGTGTCGAAGTGAGAGCAGGATGATAAGCTGGCATCTGGTTCCTTATGACCTCATGCCAATCCTCAGGTACAGGAGGGTTTTCCCAATATGTTGGATCAGAATTGTTCGATGACTGGGTCGACATGATGATACTTCCTTCTTCAGTAACTACTTCGAGCAAAGCCTCCACTACGGCTTGCTCTCCACCACACACCCAACCTAAGGAAGAGAGGGAAGAATGGACCATTAAATAATCTCCTTTTTGGACTCCGATTCTTTTTAGGTCGTCGATTAGCGTTTGTTTTGTTATTGGTCCACTAGTTTTATGCACTACGTTTTGTTCCCCCAAATTAATAATCCCCTTTTGTTTTTCTTTTAGTATGAGGGAATATTTTTTAACAAACAAGAATTTTCTTCGTTCAATGGTTATTACTTTTCATTCAGATGAATACAGTGTAAAATGTAGAGAAAATATTGAATATTCAATATTTAAATTGTCTAGGAGGTTGATTATGAAGATTTTAAGTAATGAACAATTGGTGGCAGCCTATCGGGACGCATCGAAACATGGTCAAGAAAAGGATTGGATTCAACTGTTGAAAAAGGAACTACGACAAAGAGGATTAACTTCCTTTAAACACTCTTAAACAATGATCAGTCAATAGAAATAAAACGCTTGGCCATGGCCAAGCGTTTTTAATTAGCTCTTTTTTTATTCATGAGTTTTTCAAACTCATGATCTGAAATAATACCTAATGCATGAAATAGATGACTATATATGGCGACTTTTTTTGCCGTTTTAGAGGTCATTTATTTCCCTCCTCCCCTCTTATTGCATTTACTTATAATTTATGCAAATAACTAAAAAAGTTTCCTTAGTGCAATTATATTAAATAGGATGATCAATCTAAAATTCAAAAAGCACGTTAGGAAGATTTCCTAACGTGCTACATTATAACAAGAGCATGTTAAATATTTATCCTTCAAGAAGCAAATCTTCTGGATTCTCTAACAAGAACTTTATTTTGGCTAAGAAACCAACTGCTTGCTTGCCATCAATTATACGGTGATCATAAGAAAGTGCAATGTACATCATCGGACGATTTTCCATACGTTCAGCATCGATCGCAACTGGACGTAATTGAATCGTATGCATGCCTAAAATCCCTACTTGTGGGCCATTAAGAATTGGAGTCGATAATAAAGAACCAAACACACCACCATTTGTAATCGTGAAGCTACCTCCTTGAAGGTCACTTAAAGCAAGTTTGTTGTTTCTTGCTCTTGTTGCAAGTTCAAGAATTTCGCCTTCGATTTCTGCAAAGTTTTTACGATCACAATCACGAACAACCGGAACGACTAAGCCGTCTTCTGTAGAAACTGCTACACCTACATCATAGAATTTCTTAAGAACGACTTCATCCCCTTGAATTTCTGCATTTACATAAGGATATTGTTTTAGAGCCGCAACAACTGCTTTTGTGAAGAACGACATAAACCCTAAACGTACATCATGGCTTTCAAAGAATTTATCTTTTTTACGCTTTCTTAACTCCATAACATTTGTCATATCAATTTCATTGAATGTGGTCAACATCGCAGCCGTTTGCTGTACCTCTACTAATCGTTTAGCGATGGTTTGTCTACGACGAGACATTTTTTCTCTTTCAACAGGTTTTGTATCGGGAGCCGCATTCATTGGAGCGGGTGATGACGCCTGTTTTGCAGGTTGAGAAGTCTCTTGAGATTGGTGAGAGAAGGACTCTACATCTTGTTTTCGCACGCGTCCCATCGGATCAACTGTTGGTATTTCAGTTAAATCAATTCCTTTTTCTCTTGCCAATTTACGAGCAGATGGAGACGCAATCATACGTCTTTCATTCACGTCACCTTCTTGTTTTGCATGCAGATTTTCTTCTTTTCTTTGTGGAGAATCTTCTTTTGACTCTTTCTCCGAAGGAGCTTGAGATTTAGTAGAAGCAATACCTTCTCCTACTAATGCAATTACTTGTCCCACTTCGACAGTATCACCTTCTGCAGCTTTCAACTCTTGTACAACACCTGCTTCTTCTGATATGACTTCAACGTTGACTTTATCTGTCTCAAGCTCAACAATATATTCTCCCTTTACAACTGAATCACCTGGTTGCTTTAACCATTGTGCAATAGTTCCTTCAGTAATTGATTCTGCTAATTCTGGTACCTTAATTTCTGCCACTTGTACGTCCTCCTCTAACTTAGCGATTTATCGCTTCCGTTATTATTCTCTCTTGTTCTTTTTTGTGTACAGTTGGTTCCCCTTCAGACGGACTTGAACGTCGGCGGCGACCAACATAACGGATGTTAATGGACTCTAAGTCTAATTCACGTAAATTAGGCTCTACAAAGGTCCATGCTCCCATATTTTTTGGTTCCTCTTGAACCCAAAGCAGTTCATTTACATTTGGATATCGCTCAAGAATTTTCGTTAACTGCCTTTTCGGGAATGGATAGATTTCTTCCACTCTAACAATATGCATCCAATCATGTTCCTGATTGTTCGATAGTTTTTCAGCCAGTTCAATACCAATCTTCCCGGTACAAAGAACCAAGCGTTCCACCTTCTCTATATTAGTACCTAGTCCTTCTTGTTCAAGCACTGGTTGGAATCTTCCTGTAGCCAATTGATCAGGAGTTGCGGAAGCCAAATTATTTCGTAAAAGGCTCTTTGGAGTCATAACTACGAGTGGTCGGACTTCTTCTTTCTGAAGAATAGCTGCTTGCCTCCGTAATATATGAAAATACTGGCTTGCAGTAGAAACATTGGCAACAGTCCAGTTATTTTCAGCGGCTGATTGCAAGAATCGTTCCACACGACCAGAAGAGTGTTCAGGTCCTTGCCCCTCATATCCATGTGGTAATAACATTACCAAGCCTGATTTTTGGCCCCATTTTGCCCGACCTGAAGAAATAAATTGATCGAACATCACTTGAGCCATATTGGCAAAGTCACCGAATTGAGCTTCCCATAATACTAATGTTTCAGGAGCGAACACGTTATAACCGTATTCATATCCTACGACAGCAACTTCTGTTAATGGGCTGTTGTGTACTACAAAAGAGGCCTTGCCCCCGTCAATGTGATGGAGTGGTATATATTCTTTCCCAGAATCAACATCGTGCAAAACAAGATGTCGCTGAGCAAATGTCCCTCGTTCTGAATCTTGTCCGCTTAAACGAATAGGAGTACCATCCTTAAGAATGCCAGCGAATGCTAGTGTTTCTGCATGAGCCCAATCAATTTTCCCTTTGCCTTGAAAAGGATCCTTACGTCGATTCAAAATACGCCCTAATTTCTTGAACACATTAATTTCTTCTGGCCAAGTTAATAATTCATTATTGATGTTCTCTAACTCAACCCGATCGATGCTTGTATCTACATTCGATAATCCTTTGGCGACAATTTCAGGTGGACTCATAACGATATCTGGATCTGCTTCTTTTTTGGGCACTTTTTCAAATGAAGCCTGTAATTTTTCCTGTATTTCTTTTTCCATTTTTTCAAATTCTTCGCCAGATATGATGTTTTCATTTTTCAGCTTATCTGCATAAAGTGATTTCACTGTAGGGTGTGATGAAATGATGCTATACATTAATGGATTTGTTACCATTGGTTCATCCATTTCATTATGGCCATAACGACGATATCCGATTAAGTCAATTACAAAATCCTTATTGAATTTTTCACGATATTCATACGCCATTAACGCTGCCGCTAAACATGCTTCAGGGTCGTCGCCATTAACATGTACAATCGGGACCTCAAATCCTTTGGCTGTATCAGAAGAATACTTCGTCGAACGAGAATCATAGCTTTCGGTGGTAAACCCAATCATATTATTGGCGATAAGGTGGATAGAACCACCCGTAGAGTAGCCACGCAAACCACTGAAATTAAACGTTTCAGCAACAATCCCTTGACCTGGGAATGCCGCGTCACCATGAATCATAATGGCATAAGAAGATTCGGAGGATTGTTTTGGATAACCATTCTCATGTCGTTCTTCTTGAGCAGCTCGTGAATAACCGGCAACAATTGGGCTAATTACTTCTAAGTGACTTGGGTTATTCGCGAGTGTAATTCGAGCTCTGACTGTATTGGCTCCCTTAATTTGTCTGTCTGCTCCAAGATGATACTTCACATCTCCTGTCCATCCATATGTAATACCGATTGAACCTTCAGATGGGATTAAGTCTTTACTTGGAGAATGTTGGAATTCAGCAAAAATCATTTCATAAGGTTTTCCGATGACATGAGCTAGAACATTTAATCTTCCACGGTGAGCCATGCCAATGTTAACGGTCTTAGCTCCCTTTTGTACTGAATATTGAACCAAATGATCCAAGAACGGAACCATGGATTCAAGACCCTCAATGGAAAAACGCTTCTGCCCAACGAATGTTCGATGAACAAACGTTTCAAAACCTTCTACTTCCGCTAAGCGGCGCAATAATTGGCGCTTATCATCATTCGAGAATGTAAGGGGTACCGATGCGGATTCAATTTTTTGACGTAACCAGTTTTTCTCTTCTAGTTCATGTACATGGCTATATTCATAAGCCAGTTTACTCGTATAAACCTCTTTTAAATGCTGGATTGCTTCTAATCCATTTTTTATGTGAGTTGGTGCATCCGGACAAATATATTGAACGGGTACATGTTTTAAGTCTTCTTCGGTTAAATTAAAAGAATCAAGCTCTATTCTGCGAGTGTCTAGCTTTCTCGTCCCTAACGGGTTTATATCGGCTGCTAAATGACCGAATCTACGAATATTATCTGCTAATTGAACAGCAGCAACCACTTTTGAATAAGATGTAGGTTCATGTGAAGAATCTTCTTCTGGAATCCCACTTAACTTGGTTGTGTTTCTTTTATACGGGGAACCGTATAGTTCAAATAGTTCCCGTAGTTCTGGATCAACATTTTCTGGATCATTTTGATATTGTTCATAGACATCCATGACATAACCAAGATTTGGTCCGGAAAATTGTTGCCATGGATCTTGGTTCGAATGCTTTTTCATGTGAAAAACCTCCAACGATATTGCCCCATTTTCTTTGCTTGAATTTGGGTTCCATTATTTCTTCTTTTTTCAATATTGCAATAGTAGAAATATTATAGTGAGAGAGAAATGAAACGCTTACATTGCCATTTTATCACTCGAAAGATCTCAGGAAAAGACTTAATCCGAAATTCCGCAAAATTTTGATGTTTCTTGATTTTTAGCTCTCTTTTCTTTCGAAAGCTAATCAAAAACCCTCTAAAAAGAACGAACATAATGACTATTCTAAAATAACAATCAGTAAAGCGCTTCCTTTTCAAAGTATTATGTAAGCATTTTTCTCACTTATTATCAAATACCATCTTACTACTACAACCTAAAAAAACCAAATATTTTTTTCTATTTTAGACATATTTTGTTCAAAAATAGATTAACTACCATTTATTTACTATCAACCCAATTATAAGGAAGAATATTTCAATCGATAACCTTGTTCGATTGGTTTAAACATCTATTGCTTTACATGTGATTAAAACATCTTTCATCCTTTACCCTTAACCCTCCATTTCAATCTACCTGAAGAGATATTTCGAAAATCGCAAGAAAAAACTGAGTAATTTTTCTTTACTCAGTTTTTCGGGAGAGGGGGATTGTCACCATTGCATTGGTTCCCTGGCCAATCTCACTTGATAGAGTAAGAGTACCTTCATTAAATTCTATGATTCGTCTTGCAATAGATAACCCTAATCCGTGACCGCCCGAATCTCGACTTCTTGATTTATCTGCTCGATAAAAACGGCGATATATTTTAGGCAAATCTTCTTTTGAGATACCATGGCCAAAATCCTGAATAGAAACTGAAACATTTTCACCACTAGTTTGAATACTCACGATCAGTTCTTTCCTTTCCTTGGAATACTTCACCGAGTTATCTAAGAGGATTAGTAAAAGTTGTTCAAGGTGTTGAGGAGAAATGTCGGCCAATAACAAATCTTTTCCACTTTGAAGCGAGAACGTGAATTCAGGATAAAGTCGTCGAAAATCCTCTAAAACCTTTTTGACAAGTGCCAGTGTGTCGGTCTTAAAGTATTCTACTTTTTTAGTTTCATGATTTGTTAGGATTAACAAATCTTCCACTAACCCTTTAAGTCTAGCAATTTCTTCAAGAGAGGTTTCTAGTGATTCCTCTAACACTGGCGGCTCGCTTTTCCCCCATCTCTGCAGCATCCTTATATGTCCCTCTATAATCTGCAACGGAGTGCGGAGCTCATGAGATGCATCTTCAACAAATTGTTGTTGCTGCTCAAAGCTTCTCTCCACTTTTCCCATCATTCGATTAAATAATTCCAACAGTTCACCAATCTCATCATGAGAGTGGGTCAAATCCACTCGTTCTTGTAATCCATTTTTTTCAATTTTAGAAATAGTGTCTTTTAGTTGTTTAATTGGGGAACTTAACCTTTTCGCGAGTTGATAGCCAGCGATTGAACTAATTATGAGTGCTAATACTCCTAAACCGACTGTTAACCAGAATAAGTTCGTCATCATTTGTTCAAATCTGGTTAAAGGGGAGACGACAATGATGTGACCATTAAACTCTCTTGATTGGATCGGTCCTTGTGCTAGGTAATAACGATTAGATTCATAGTTAAAAAGTTCAGTATTTTTTTCGTTTATCAGTTTAATGGGCATATTAGCAAGGGATACAGAATTGGATTCAATAGAAAGTACTTCTTGTCCTAGGTGATTTACGATGACCACGGTCTGGTTTCTGTCTAATATCTGTTGAATAAGGTCGCGACTTTCCAAAATTTCTTGTCTTGTAATAATTGGACCTCGTTGTTGAAAAAAGACAAAAAGATCATTTAAGGCTTGGGTGACACCTTTCTTTTCTTCTTCTAACATCCATTCACGTAAGGAGACATATTGAATCACACTAAAAAGGGTAAAGGTGAAGAAAATGATTGTCGCAGAAGCTATCGCCCATTTCTTTTTTAGCGAATTGACAGTAATCCACTCCGATGTTCTTTTCATGTTCTCATCACATATCCAATACCACGGACTGTTTCGATATAATGCTCATTATTCTCATGTTGAAGTTTATTTCGCACATATCGCACATAAACATCTACAACGTTTGTTTCCACTTCCGAATCAAATCCCCAGACTTTATCTAATAGTTGTTCTCTAGTTAGTACGATATTTATATTTTCCATAAAAGTAAGAAGTAGTTCAAATTCACGTTTGGTTAAATCGATCTCCTTGTTTCTCCTTATTAATATCCTTGCTTCTTTTTCGAGACTAAGATCTTTCACCGTAAGTTTGGTAGACAGGCCCAGCCTACTTGCGGTTCGTCTATCTACCGCTCGAATTCGCGCAAGTAGTTCTTCGATTGCAAAGGGTTTGACAATATAATCATCTGCACCACTATCTAGCCCAGAAACTCTATCCATAACCCCGTCTCTTGCCGTAATCATAATAATGGGGGTCGATTTAGACTTCCGTACTCTTCTACACACTTCTATTCCATTTAGGCTTGGTAGCATAACATCTAGTAAGATTAAATCCCATTCTTCGACAATAGCAACAGTAATCGCTTCTCGCCCGTCGGCTACTACTTTGACATCATATCCTTCATGTTTTAGTTCTAATTCAAGAAATCTCGAGAGGTTCTTCTCGTCTTCTACTATTAAAATGTTCATTTTCGCACCTACTTTTATGGTCTATTAAACGTTCTTTTACCTTACCGCTCATACTACCTGATTTTCCAAACAAACGAAGATATTAGAAAAAGGCGATGTTCTATGGTAGTCTACTAATATTAGAAAAATTAGAAAAGTCAAGGAGCGATTTATGACTACTTACAGGATTGACTTTATGGGTGATAGCGCCATCATTATACAACTTCATGCCGAGTTTAAACAAATTTTTTCTCTAATTCGTCACGTCACTAGAGTGATAGAAAATACTTTGGGTGATGAAATCCTTGATATTGTTCCTGCTTATCAGTCCATAACGCTCTATTACCCGCCTCTCACGCTTTACAGAGAGAAGCTTCTTGAAATAGATCATTTGGTAAAAATGGCATTGCAACACAACTCTTCTACCTCATCGCCTTCTCGAACACTGCAAATACCTGTCTGTTATGAAGAAAAGTATGCCATAGACTTACCCTACTTATGTAAAGAGTTAAATTTATCTTCATCCCAATTTATCCTTCAGCATACGGAACCGATTTATCATGTGCAATTTATCGGATTTACTCCTGGATTTCCATTTTTATCTGGACTGCCTGCCACACTCGCCTATCCACGAAAAAAGACTCCTCGCTTAAAAGTACCAGCAGGATCTGTCGGGATTGCAGGACCTCAAACAGGAATTTATCCAGAGGCTAGTCCTGGTGGCTGGCAAATCATTGGGAGAACACCGCTGAAGCTTTTCAACATTAACCAATCTCCGCCGTCCTTTTTTCGACCTGGAGATGCTGTTCAATTTACTTCCATTTCATCTTCAGAATTTAGGAGTTGGTCTTTAAATGAGCTTAACAATTAATAAGTCTGGCTTTATGACAACTGTTCAAGATTTGGGCCGGGTGGGATATCGAAAATACGGTGTTCCAAGGAGCGGTGCAATGGATACATGGGCTCTTGAATTGGCAAATATTACACTTGGGAATCCAAAAGATAGCGCCTGTTTAGAAATCACACTAATAGGACCAACGATTGAATTCAACCAAAACACCTTAATCTGTATTTGTGGTGGAAAATTCTCAGCCACTTTAAATCAGCAATCCCTTTGGAACGGAAAAATTTATCCTGTTTCTAAGGGAGATATCTTAAAAATGGACAGGGCCTTCACTGGCTGCAGGGCATATATTGCGGTAAAAGGAGGAATTCAAATACAACAAGTTTTGAAAAGTAGTAGCACATATATGACTTCAGGGTTTGGTGGATTACATGGCAGATCCTTGCAACCAGGAGATACATTATTCTTTCAGCCCTGTTCCGAAAAACGCTCTAAATGGCGGTTATCTTCCAGTTTATTTCACTATTTAGGCACTGCTGAACTTAGGCTGATACGCGGCAACCACTTTGATGACTTTTCAACATCCTCACAAATTCAATTATTTACATCCCAGTTTCAGGTTACCTCAGACTCCAATCGGATGGGTTATCGTCTCAACGGAGATTCACTCCATCTCAAACAAGAGAATCACTACTCAACGGAAGGTATCACGATTGGTTCAATTCAGGTTCCACCTAGCGGAGAGCCAATCGTGCTCATGAGTGACGCACAAACGACGGGTGGTTATCCTAAGATTGCACATATTGTGTCGGCTGACTTACGTATATTAGCTCAAAAAAAGCCACATGATTTACTCACTTTTATCGAAGTGGATTGGGAAGAGGCGTTTAAAATAAATCAGGAACTCCAATTAGAACAAAAGTTGGTTACTTCATCTATTCACAGGAAAAAGGAGATATTCAAATGAAGAAAATCGATTTAAATTGTGATTTAGCAGAAGGATTCGATCATGATGAAGAAATGATGAAATACATTTCCTCTGCAAATATTGCATGTGGATTTCATGCAGGAAATGCCCAACTAATGAAAGAAGCTGTAGAGCTATCTTTAAAAAACTCAGTTAAAATCGGTGCACATCCTGGTCTACCTGATAAGGAAAACTTCGGGAGAAAAAAAACCCCGCTCTCTCCGAATGATTTATTTACTATCGTCCACACTCAAATAGATGCCCTCAGTTGTATTGCAAAAAGTAAAGGTGCTAAGCTTTATCATGTCAAAGCACATGGTGCCCTCTATCATATGATTAATGAAGATTCAGAACTAGCAGTAGCCTTTTGCCAAAGTGTAAAAGAATTTGATGATGAACTGATTGTTTATGGTTTTCATAATAGTCCCTTGCTTGAGATCTGCAAGGTCCATGGAATTCAATACCGAAAGGAAATCTTTGCTGATCGTACTTATACTTCAAGAGGATACTTGACTCCTCGAAACGAAACTTCTGCCACTATTGTTGACAAAGAACAGGCCTTACAACAAATTATTTCAATTATTAAAGAACAAAAAGTCATCACACCTAACGGAACTGAAATTTTGGTAGAAGGGGATACCGTTTGTCTGCATGGCGATCACCCTCATGCACCATTATTTGCTAAATTTATTCATGATCGTTTAATAAAAATGGCTATATCAATCGGATAACATTTATGTATATTTTTACCTTGCGTGGGAACATACTAGTCGTACCTTTATAGCGATTTTCTCAATAATGGATCTGTTTGGTCATATGAATGACTGGAATATATTCTCATCAATTTTGTTATATATTAATATGTTTTCCATGTTACAAGTACACCAAAAGGATCGTTTTTTGCCTCCATCATATCCATGTTTCGTTTTTTTATGTGGGCAATACATGTTTCCTTTAATGTTTCACGTACTTTTAACTCACTTTCCGTAAGTGCACCTATTCAATATTCATTTACAATTTTCGTATCACGACTGAAAAAAAAAATTAACTTTTTCATGTGCACTTAAGGCTATTTCAAGTCATTTTGTTTTACTATTCGTTGTATTTTGTGAATTAATGACTATGTAGTATATATTATTTTTAATAGAATAACGATGTGCGGAAAATGAGTTTTAATGGCTTCTAAGATATAAATTAAAAAAATGTCCATCCGAATGGAGACAGACACCAGACTCATTTGGATATGTATGCATTATTAACCAATAGTTCTTTCGGTTGATCTCTTACTGTTTGCTGAAATTTCGTTCAATAAAAACACGAAAAAATGCCCAATAAGGGCATTTTTTATACTCCACGCTTGTTACCCCATACATATGTATGTAACTGAGGTAGCACTCGTACATCATTTAATTGTGTGGACTTCATGACTTGATCTATTAACCACTGATAATTTTGCATAAGTTCCGCTATTAATTTTTGATTATCCGCCTCTGTAATAGATCGATTTCCAGTTTGTATAAAAAATGGGATTTTTGGATACTTTTGATGAATTCCGGTTGCAAATTGCAAATCTTCAAGATCAAATATAACTACTTTTAAGCTCGTATTGACATTCTCTCTTTGTAAAGTCACCAAAATTTCATCTAAGACCTCGATATTCACCCTCATTTTAGAGCTCGGCGGTTTCGGAGAAATGGTTAATTCATCAATTTGAAGAAACCAATCTTGCCACCGACTCCCTTGAGTTTCAAGTGCTGAAGTAATACCGTTATCTTTGAAAATTTCTAGTAATTCGCCCAGGTGCGGGAGTAAGGCTGGGTTCCCACCCGAAATCGTTACATGAGAAAAATGATGTCCACCTATGCGATGAAGCTCTTCCCAAATTTCGACGGCTGTCATCATACGTATATCTTCTTTGCCACTTCCATCCCAAGTAAATGCAGAGTCACACCAGTCGCAAGCATAATCACAACCCGCTGTCCGAATAAACATCGTCTTTTGTCCAATTACCATACCTTCTCCTTGAATAGTTGGTCCAAACACTTCTAGAATCGGGAATTTTTTCATGATTGCAAAAACTCCTTTTGCGGACGATAGATGCAATAACTCGTTGGTGTTTCTCTTAAGAAAACTTGTGCACATTTAGATTGAGTAGGCAAGGTATCTAGGTGAGATTGAATCAACTCCCAGATCGTTCGTGCTACAACTTCTGTCGTTGGAAAATAATTAGCTTTTTCTTTGGAAAATAATGGATCTTCGTTCAGGATTCGATGATCAAAACGGTTATGAATAATTTTTTTGATTTGTTGAAAATTTATTAAAAAACCAGTTTCATTTAACTCATTTCCAACAATAGTGATGTTAGCAAAATACGTATGACCGTGTATTTGTTGACACTCACCTGCTTCCTCATGAGGTATAAAATGGGCAGCAGCAAATTGGAAGTCTTTATTTAATTCATATCGATAATCATGAAGGGGTGCTGGATAGATTTGCTGGATCATTTTGTTCCCTCTTTTCGAACGAGGTATTCTTCTAATCCACGTCTACGAAGAAAGCAGGCAGGGCAGTCTCCACAGCCGTCGCCAATCACTCCATTGTAGCACGTTAACGTATGTTCACGAACATACTCAAATGCATTTAATTGATCAGCAAGCTCCCATGTCTCCGCTTTATTGAGCCACATTAATGGCGTATGAATAACAAACTGATCATCCATTGATAAATTCAATGATACATTTAGTGATTTAATAAAGACATCGCGACAATCCGGATAACCGCTAAAGTCGGTTTCACATACACCCGTGATGATATGCTTCCCTCCAACTTGTTTTGCTAAAATAGCAGCAAATGATAGAAACACTAAATTCCTACCTGGAACAAAAGTAGAAGGCAGTTCTCCTTCAGTTTCCGATATTTCTTGATCATGACGAGTGAGGGCACTCGGAGCCAGTTGGTTTAATAACCCCATATCTAAAACATGATGGGGTACATTTAATTTGGCAGTAATGTCTGCAGCTACTTCTAATTCAAGTGCATGACGCTGACCATAATTAAACGTAATCGCTTCAACTTGTTTGAAGCGTTCCAGCGCCCAAAATAAACAAGTCGTACTATCTTGTCCACCACTAAAAACAACAATTGCTTTTTCATTTTTCATTCTTAAAAACTCCTCTCTCTTTTTCAGTTATTTTAGACTGAAAGAAGAAAGAGGTTCAATTTCGACTCTATATTTGCAAAAAGACAAAAAAACAGTATATCATAATACCGTTTTATAGTTTTTTATAGAGGGAGTTTTCGAACCTCTTCTGCTTAAGCAGACTATCTTCTTTTCATAAATTGATTCCTCTTAAGATTATCATGAGAAAATGAATTGGTAAAGGGCTACGCCTGACAAATTTCATCCATGAAGCAGAGTTGAAATTTTCTCTTATCAAAGTTTACAGTTTATACATAGATATTTATATTTTTCGATGTTGATATTTCCTCTTAACTAACATATACAGACAAAAAATAAATAGGATTGTCAATTAAGCCCATCCTCCTTCATATCTCGATTGGCTAGGAACCCTACGCCAAAATCGAACTGCAGACTTACATTTATAGTGTAATTTTACACTATTCCAAACATTTTTACAAGCTTATATTCTCATTTTATTCCATCTCTCCTTCAATCAACTACATTAAAAAGCAGCTTAATATTAAAGCTCCTTTTTATACGAAAATGGGTTTTGATGCTGATTTTGACACAAAAAAGCACCCTCCCTAAAATGGAATGACCATTTTTAAAGATTGGCTATGGCACCATTACTTGATTTAAGCTGGTTTTGATTTTTGGATATCTACCTCATAG